>CANHBU010000350.1 GCA_947458345.1 Comamonadaceae bacterium | reverse complement strand
GTACAGGCTCTGGCTGCTCTTGTTGGCCGTCAGCATCGTGACCACCTGGTCAAAATGGGTGGCCATGGCGCTGTCGAGTTTGGCCTCGTCGAGCGTGAGCTTGCCTGTGCGGTCAAAGCTGACGCCAATATGCCGGGCCGCATACACATCCTGATTGAGCGGGCTTTGGGTGTTGTCGTCACCAGGATAGACCTTGCTATCCTTGGTGAACATGCCGCGTATCTGGTTGCGCACCATCGTCAAGATGCTGTCACCTGCAAGCGCGCCGCCGAATTCCTCAACCTTGCTGTCCTGATCGCCCAGCACCTTAAGGCTCTCGTCAAATTCGTTGTAGGCCTCGACCACCGCCTTGATATTGTCTTTGATCGCACTGCTCTGGCGATTGAGGTCCAGCCGCGCCGGCGTGCCCAGGGTGGTGGGCGCATAAAGATCGAGCGTGACGCCTGCGATGACGTCGCTGACCTTGTTGGTGGCGCTGGTGATCGGCAGGCCGTTGACGCTGATCTGGGCATCCTGCGCGGTCTCGAGGGCGGGCGAGCGCATCGCCATGCCCGTGGGCAAATTCGACACGGTAAAAGCATGGTCCGCGCCTGTCTGGCCGCTAAAGGTGATGACCTGGCCAGCGCCTGTGTTGACCAGCTGGGCGCTGATGCCGGTGCTGGCCGTGGCGGCATTGACCGCCTGCACAATGCCCGCCGGCGTCGCGGTGTTGACGGTCACCTTTTGCGTACCCGATCCATTGACCGAACTCAAAGTGGGCGCTGCGGGCGAAGCCACCGATCCGTCGTTGCCGGTGGCGATCGCCATATCGGGCATGTCCATCGCCGCCGTGGTGCTGGTAAAGCTCACGTCAGCGCCTGCCACCGTGCCAGCGGTCCAGCCGCTCAGCGCACCGCTGAGTGCGTAATGGGCGCCCGAGGGGGTGTTGGGCGTGCCAAAGGCGGCGGCCACCTCGTCGGCTGTCATATTGCCCGATGCGCTCAGCGTCAGGCCGGCCAGTGTGACCGACTGACCCGCGCTCAAGGCACCGAGCCTCACGGTCTGCTGCTCGGTGACGGCGCCCACCGGTTTGGTGAACCACAAATCAAAGGGGGCGGTGCCGCCATTGAGAGGGGTCGTGGATGAAGCAAAAGCGGTGCTGGCCAAGCGGGTGGCCTTTGCCACCTGGCTGACTTCGATGCTGTAAGTGCCCGATACCGCGCTGGGGCTGCTCGTGGCGCCAAAAGCGGCAGGCTGGCTGCTGCTGGGCACAATGGAAGTGAATTCACTCGCATCGTTGATCTTGCCCATCGCCGTCTGCAACTGAACCAGCAAAGACTTGATCGCCCCATGCCCAGTGATCCGCGACTCTTCCTTTTGAATCTTGCTGTCAATGGCGCCCTGGCGCGGGGCGCGCTCGGCCTCGACCAGGTTTTGGGCCAGGGCCTTGATGTCGATGCCCGAGCCGGCACCGAGGGTGTTGACGATGTTGCTGGTGGCCATGGGGGCCTTCAAATGAGGGAGGTTTTGTCGTGAATCGGTGCGAAATCAGGAAACTTGAGAGCCAGCCTGCCCGCTCTCAGCGCAGGTACTGAAACAAAGACAGCTGCGACACCTTGGCAAAACTGCTCTGCGCTGCCTCGAGCGAGAGCATCTGTTTGTTCATCATGGCGATCGCCTTGGCATAGTCCAGGTCCTGCACGTCCGACAAGGTCAGGCGCAGCGTGGTCAGCGTGTCTTCGGTGTTGGCCGTCTGCTGCTCCAAAATCGCCTGATCGGTGCCGATATCGGCCTGCGCCAGGGTCAGGCCCTCGAGCATCTGATTGACATCACCGTTTCCGCGTTGAACCTGGCTGAGCTTGGAGTCGCGCACGCCGGCAATGAGTTCGTCGAAAGCCTGAAAAAAGCCCACGCCCTGCACCTGCCCTGCCCCATCGGTGCGCAGCACCCGGCCAAAGACTTCAGAGCCTGGCCGGTTGATGGGCAGCGCGCGCTGGTCGCCGATCATGACCTCCATGCGGGTCTTGTCGCCCTGGTAGACGGGCGAGGCCAGCGGGTCGTCAGCGGGCGACTCAAAGGGCGGAACGCCCACCCGGCTGCCGGCAAACAGGTAGTTGCCGCTGTTGTCGCGGGTGTTGGCCAGGCTGAGCAGCTGCTCGCGCATGCCCTCGAGCTCGGTGGCAATGGCCTGGCGGTCGGCCGGGCTGACGGTGTCGTTGCTGGCTTGAACCGTCAGCTCCTTGACCCGGTACATCACCTGTACCGCGCTCGATACAGCGCCCTCCTCCGTGCCAAAGCGCGCCTTGACCAACTCCATATTGCTCATGTAGTTGTCGTGCCGCGCCTGCAGCGAATTGAGCCGGGCGATGGTGGCCACCCGGTTGGGCTCGTCGCTCGGGCGCACCACCTGCTTGCCGGTGGCCATCTGGTTTTGCGAATTGAGCAAGGACGATTGCAGCTTGCTCATTTGATCGCCGGCGCGATTGAACAGGAGGGCGGTTGAAATTTTCATGGTCCAAACTCCGCTCAGGCAATTTGCAGCACGGCATCAAACAATTGCGAGGCCGTCTGCATCACTTTGGCCGAGGCCTGATAGGCCTGCTGAAAACGAATCAGGCTGGCCGCCTCTTCATCCAAGTTGACGCCCGAGACCTTGTCGCGCGTCTCGGCCGCCTGCTCGCGCACCACTTCGAGTGCGTCTCGGGCAATCGAGGCCTGGCGCGAGATGTTGCCCATCTCGTTGACATGGTCGATATAGGCCGCGCTGATGGTCCTGCTGCCGCCCACAACCTTGAGGTCGGACAGCCCAGCCAGGGCGCGCATGTTGTCGTTGTTGCCCGCGCCGTCCTTGTTGCCATCGATCAAGAAACGGTCGCCCAGCTTGGGCGCGCTGCTAAAGCTGATGGCCAGACCCTGAAAAACGATGCCACCGCCGGGCTCGGCCGTGGTGAGCAACTTGAGGTCGAGATCGCGCTCGGCCATGACCGTTCCGGTGTTGATATCGGTAATGCGGTAGCGCATGGAGCCGGCGGGGGCACCGGCCACAAACTGCAGCTCCATCGGCTGCTCGCGCAGCGCAGGCCCAAGCTCGGTGGGCTGGCCCTGATAGCTGGCCGACACCTTGGCCTGGCTGGCCGCCGAGTCCGACACAAAGACGATCAGGTCGTCAGGCATCTGGCCGCGCACATAAGCAGCGGTGCGAATGCCCAACTGGGCCAAATCGCTGGGCTTGCCGTTCGGCCCGAAACCGATTTCGATAGACGTTGCGCCCTGGGCATTGCTCAGCGCGCGGGTGATCTCCACCT
>CANHBU010000349.1 GCA_947458345.1 Comamonadaceae bacterium | reverse complement strand
CAGTCGGCTCTGGGGCCACCAGGCCTCAAAGCCTTGGGCCAGCATCGCCGGCCCCCCAATGCCCATGGCCTGCAAACCGGGCCAGCGGCTGCGGCAGGCCGCGAGCATGGCTGCGGCCAACAAATCGCCTGACGCTTCACCAGCGACCATGGCCAATCGCGGTGCGGCGCCCAACATGGCCGCTCTAGCGCACGATGCCGCGCTCGGCAGCGTCCAGAAAGGTCAAGACGAGCTCGAGATCGTCGTCGCTGGCTTGCGAGGCACCGCGCATGGCCTGCAAAGCCCGCTTCGCATCGGCCAGACTCAGGCCCTGGCGGTAAAGCGCACGGTACATCCGCTTGACCTGGGCGATGCGCTCGTCGGTGTAGCCGCGTCGGCGCAGGCCCTCGGCGTTGATACCCTGCGCCTGCGCCGGATTGCCCACAGCATTGACAAAAGGCGGCACGTCCTGCGACAGACGGGTCTGAAACCCGGCCATGGCGTGAGCACCGACGCGCACGAACTGATGCACGCCTGTCAGGCCGCCAAGCACCACCCAGTCGCCGATGTGCACATGCCCGCCGAGTTGGGTGGCGTTGGCAATGATGGTGTGGTGGCCCACCAAGCAGTCGTGCGCCACATGCACATAGGCCATGATCCAGTTGTCGTCACCCACCCGGGTCAGACCGCCACCGCCGGGAGAGCCGATATTGAAGGTACAGAACTCGCGTATGGTGTTGCGCGCACCGATGTGCAACTCGCAAGGCTCGTTGTCGTACTTCTTGTCCTGCGGGATCGCACCGATCGAATTGAATTGAAAGATCTGGTTGTCGCGCCCAATCGTCGTGCGGCCCTCGATCACGCAGTGTGCGCCGATTCGGGTGCCCTCGTCGATGCTCACATGCGCACCGACCGTGGTGTAGGCGCCGATGCTCACACTGTGCCCGAGCCGGGCCTGCGGATCGACGATGGCGGTGGGGTGAATGGTTGCCATGGTGCCAGAGCGCGTTCAGGCCACCGTGCGCATGGTGCACATCAGGTCGGCCTCGCAGGCCACGTCCTGGCCAACCCGGATGACCCCGTTGAACTTGAAGATGCCCGCGCGTGAACGCTCCAGGACAACCTCCATGACGAGTTGATCGCCTGGCTCAACCGGCCGCTTGAAACGCGCCGCATCAATGCCGGCAAAGTAGTAGACCGTCTTGTCATCGAGCTCGACGCCGGTCGCATCAAAGGCCAGCAGCGCGGCCGCCTGGGCCATGGCCTCGAGCATGAGCACGCCCGGCATGACCGGGCGGTGCGGAAAGTGACCCGTAAAAAACGGCTCGTTGATGGTCACGTTCTTGAGCGCCTTGATGCGCTTGCCCTTTTCAAGCTCGAGCACCCTGTCGATCATCAGGAAGGGGTAGCGATGAGGGAGCTTTTTGAGTATCTGGTGGATGTCCATCATGGTGTCGGGGCCGGTGGGCGCGCCTCCAATTGCTTGATTCGTTCACGCAGCCCGTGCAATTGCTTGAGGGTGGCCGCATTTTTTTCCCAGCTCGCATTGTCGTCGATGGGAAACAGGCCGCTGTACAGGCCCGGCTTGCTGATGGAGCGGGTGACCACCGAACTGGCCGAGACATGCACGCCGTCAGCCAGGCTCAGGTGGCCTAGCACCACCGCACCGCCACCGATGGTGCAGTGCGCGCCGATGCGGGCGCTGCCCGCCACACCGACACAGCCGGCCATCGCGGCATGCGCGCCGACATGAACGTTGTGACCGATCTGTATCAGGTTGTCGAGCTTGACCCCGTCTTCAATCACGGTGTCACCGAGCGCGCCGCGGTCGATGCAGGTGTTGGCGCCGATCTCAACGTCGTCGCCGATGCGCACCGCGCCGAGTTGTTCGATCTTCTCCCAGCGCCCGCCGTCAGGCGCAAAGCCGAAGCCGTCGGCGCCGATGACCACCCCCGGATGCACGATGCAGCGTTGGCCGATACGGCAGCCCTGACCGACGCTGACGCGCACGGCCAGCTGCGTGTGCGCGCCGATCACCGCGCCGGCACCGACCACACTGTGCGCGCCGATACTCGCGCCCTCCCCGACCTCGGCGCCCTCCTCGATGAGTGCGAAGGGACCGACTGCAACGCCCGCAGCCAGGCGGGCGCGCTCATGCACGACGGCGCTCGGGTGTATGCCCGCCGGCGCCGGGCGGGCGTGCCGCAGCTTCCACAGCTGCGTGATGCGCGCGAAATACAGATAGGGTTGATCGACCACGATGGCCGCCCCACGCTCGAGGGCCAGCGCCTGCAAGGCGGGGCCAACGACCACGCAGCCCGCACTGGACTGCGCCAGCTTGCTTTGGTACTTGGGATGGGCCACAAAACTCAGCTGACCCGCTGTGGCCGTCTCGATCGGGGCCAAGGCGGTGATTTGAAGATCGTCAGGCCCGAGCAGGCGGGCCTCAAAGTCAGCGGCCAGGGCTTGAACAATCTGGCCGAGCAGCAGCATCAGGGCGCCCGCGTTCGACCGTGCCCCGACTCAGCGCGAACCGGGAGCGTTGAGTGACTTGATCACCCGGTCGGTGATGTCGTGCCTGGGATTGATATAGACCGCCTCTTGGACGATCAGGTCAAATTTTTCGCTTTCGGCCAGCGCCTTGACAGCTCGGTTGGCACGATCAATGATGAGCTGTAGCTCCTCGTTTTTGCGGGCGTTGAGGTCTTCCTGGAACTCGCGGCGCTTGCGCTGAAACTCGCGGTCCTGATCGACCAGTTGCTTCTGGCGCGCCGCCCGCTGGCTTTCAGCCAGTGTCGGTGCGTCGCGTTCGAGCCGGTCCGACAGGCTCTTGATCTGGTTGCCCAGGTCGTTGATTTCTTTTTCCCGCTTGGCAAATTCCTGCTCAAGCTTGGTCTGCGCCGCCTTGGCCGGGCCGGACTCGCGCACGATACGGTCGAGATTGACGATGCCGATCTTGAATTCCTGCGCACTGGCGGTCCAGGACGCCAGCGCGAGCCCTGCGCACAGGACGAGGGGGCCGAAAGATTTGATCATCAGAATGCGGTGCCGATCTGAAATTGGAAGGCCTGTATTCTATCGCCAGCCTCACGCCGCAAAGGCTTGGCCAGCGCCAGACGCAGGGGGCCGACGGGCGAGATCCAGCTGACGCCCAGGCCGGTCGAGGCCCGCAGGTCATGCAGGCGAACCGGATCATCTGGGCCATACACCGTTCCGGCGTCCACAAAGCCGAACAGGCGCAAGGTGCGGTCGTTGCCAGCGCCCGGGAACGGCGCAATGACTTCGCCATTGAGCGTGACCTTCTT
>CANHBU010000348.1 GCA_947458345.1 Comamonadaceae bacterium | reverse complement strand
TTGATGAGGCTTGAATGATCGCGGACCTCGCCGGCGGCACAGGTCCTTCGCGGGCTTGTCAAGCCGATATTGGCGCGCGGGCCCGGGCCGGTTTCAGGTCGACCAGATACGTGGCGCCGGCGCTTCCAGGTCCCAGGCGCCGCGGCGCCAGACCTGCCAGATGCGCCGCATCAGGTCCATTGCGGGCTCAACCAAGGGCGCGAGCACCCGCAGCGCCAGCACCTGCTCATTGGGCGCCGTAACGCCTGCGCTGGCCGCCAGGGCGTGTTCGGCGATGGTCGAGCGAGCCAAGTCCAGCAGGTGTTCGCGCCGATCGCGCGCCATCGCCGAGCCGCTGAGCAGGAAGACGGTGCCGATGCAGCGCCGGCCGGCCAGTGCCAGGGGGCTGTCCATCAGTGTGGTGTCGCTGGCTTTGAGCAGTGCGCGCTCAAGCCACAGCCCTTCGAGCGCCAGGTGCTGGCGCAATTGACCGGCCACAAAAGGCTGACCGGCCTGGGGCAGGCCCAGCGCGGTGACGTCCCAGCCTATGAGCTCTGCGCCGGGTGCCAGCCGCATCTGCAAACGGTTTTCGGCCAAGCAGCCGCTGTAGCACAGCGCCTCCATGGGTAGCCATTCCAGCCGCGCCCCAGGCTCGAGCACCAGGCTTGTGCGCTGCAGCGCCAGTTCGCCCATTGAGCGGTAAAAGCGCGTCGCACCGGGCGTGGTGATGAGCCCGTGGGCGCCGGGGCCCACCTTCACCTGGATGTCGAGCGTGTCACCGCCGACCAGACCGCCTGGCGGGTGCACCAGCACGTTGTGACAGATGGCCTGGCCCTGCGGGTAAAGGCTTTGCAGGATGCGCAGCGGGCCTTCATGGCGAAAAGCGGCGATGCTGCGGCCCTCCTGGAGACGGTAATCGAGCGAAAGGCTGGCCTGCCAAGTCATGGCTGGGCAGTGTATCTGGGGCGGCTCAAACCTCGAACCCGGCCGGTGGCAGCGGCAAGGCCGTTTTGTAGCGCACCTGCTTGAGCGCAAAGCTCGAGCGAATTTTTTCGACGCCCTCGATCGGCGAGAGCTTGTCGAGGATGAAGCGCTCGAGCGCGGCCATGTCGGACACCGCCACCCGGATCAGGTAGTCCGAGTCGCCCGTCATCAAATAGCACTCCATCACTTCTTCGTATTCGGCCATACGGCCTTCGAACACCGCCAGCGCCTCCTTGCTTTGGGTGCGCAGGCTGATGCTGATGAACACATTGAGCCCCAGGCCGAGCTTGCTCGCGTTGACCAAGGCCACGTAGCGACTGATCACGCCGGCAGCCTCGAGCGCCTTGACCCGGGCCAGGCAGGGCGAGGGCGAGAGGTGGATTCGGCGGGCCAGCTCAACATTGCTCAGGCTGCCGTCGTTTTGCAGTTCGGCCAGCAGTCGCAGATCGGTTGTATCGATTTTCATGCTGATAAAATGTGTTTACCGGCATTTTATGCTTTTGAAAGCGGGTTTTTTCGAAATTAAAGCATCATCTTCTGCCCCGTATTGAATAAAGTTCAGAGATTGTCCGGAGACCTGCCATGAACGCCCCCACACTTGCCGGCTGGCTGCAAATGCCCGCCCTGGGCCAAGACCCCGATCCCCAGGAAACCGCCGAGTGGCTCGATGCCTTTGCCGCGCTGGTGCAGTCCGGCCCCGACGGCGGCGAGCGCGCGCGCCAAATTCTGGACCTGCTGGTGGCCCGGGCCCGCGCCCTGGGCACGCGCTGGCAGCCCGACCTCAACACGCCCTATATCAACACCATTGCGGTGGACCAGCAGCCGTTGTTCCCGGGCGATCTGGCCATCGAGGAGCGTTTGGCCTCCCTGATGCGCTGGAATGCGCTGGCCATGGTGGTGCGGGCCAATCAGGCCTACGGTGATCTGGGCGGTCACATCGCCAGTTACGCCAGCGCGGCCGATCTGTTTGAGGTGGGATTCAACCACTTCTTCCACGCCCGTGATGAGCGCCATCGCGGCGATCTGGTGTTTTTTCAGCCGCACAGCGCCCCGGGCGTCTACGCGCGCGCCTTTCTCGAAGGGCGCCTGAGCGAGCAGGAGTTGGCGCATTACCGGCAGGAACTCGGTGCCGTCGCGCACGGCACGCGCGGGCTGCCGAGTTATCCGCACCCCTACCTCATGCCTGACTTCTGGCAGTTCCCCACCGGCTCCATGGGGATCGGCCCGATCAGCTCCATCTATCACGCACGCTTCATGCGCTACCTGACCCACCGGCAGTTGCTCGACTGCGGCAGCCGCAAGGTCTGGGGCGTCTTTGGCGATGGCGAGATGGACGAGCCCGAGAGCATGAGCGCGCTGACCTTGGCTGCGCGGGAGAACCTGGACAATCTGGTGTGGGTGGTCAACTGCAATTTGCAGCGGCTCGATGGCCCGGTGCGCGGCAATTTCCGCATCATCGACGAGCTCGAAAAGCTCTTTGCCGGCGCCGGCTGGAATGTGATCAAGCTGGTCTGGGGCAGTGACTGGGACGGCTTGTTCGCCCGCGATCAGTCGGCCGCCTTGCTGCGCGCCTTTGCGGCCACCGTCGACGGCCAGATGCAGACCTTTGCGGCCAACGATGGGCGCTACAACCGCGAGCACTTTTTTGGCCAGAACCCGGAGCTCGCTCGCCTGGCGCAAGGCATGACGGACGAGCAGATCGACCGCCTCAAGCGCGGCGGGCACGACCTGGTCAAGATCCATGCCGCCTACGCCGCAGCGGCTGCCCATCAGGGTCAGCCGACCGTGATTTTGGCGCACACCAAGAAGGGCTATGGCATGGGCTCGGCCGGTCAGGGCAAGATGACCACGCACTCGCAAAAGAAGTTTGACGAGCAGGAGCTCATTGAGTTCAGAAACCGCTTCAATTTGCCGCTGAGCGACGAGCAGGCCAAGGCCCTGGCTTTCTACCGCCCCGAGCCTGACAGCCCGGAGATGCAGTACCTGCACCAGCGCAGGCAGGCCCTGGGCGGCTATCTGCCCAAGCGCCACACCCAGTGCGCGGCGGTGCCTGTGCCCGAGGTGCAAGGCTATGCCGGTTTTGCGCTGCAAGCCGGCGGCAAGGAAATGAGCACCACCATGGCCTTTGTGCGCATGCTGGGCAATCTGCTCAAAAGCGCAGACCTGGGCCCGCGCATCGTGCCCATCGTGGCCGATGAGGCGCGCACCTTCGGTATGGCCAACCTGTTCAAACAGGTGGGCATTTACAGCAGCGTGGGCCAGCGCTACGCGCCCGAAGACATCGGCTCGGTGCTGAGTTACCGCGAAGCCACCGACGGCCA
>CANHBU010000347.1 GCA_947458345.1 Comamonadaceae bacterium | reverse complement strand
TCGTCGCCGGCCAGAATGCGGATGTGGTTCTTGCGCATCTTGCCCGAGGTGTAGGCAATCAGCTTGTGCCCGTTGTCCAGGGTGACACGGAAGCGTGAGTCTGGCAGAACCTCTTCCACCAGACCGTGCATTTCAATCAGTTCTTCCTTGGCCATGTGCGCAAATCCCTCAAGACGGACGGCCAGCTTCAAAGCTCTGGGGGCCGCATGAATGGATGAAGGAAAAATTCACCGATTGGCACCTGCTAAAAGTCTGGCAAGCCGCTATTGTAGCGCCCCTGCCTGCAGACAACACGCCCGGGAAGGTCTGCCAAACCCCATCAACACTGCGATGGCCACGTCGCTCATTCTCATTGGGGAGCGGCCTTTAGCCGCGAGGCGCTTGCGCTCAAGGGCTCAGGCGCGCACCGTCTGCGTGCATGAGCTGCACCAAGCAGCCTCAAATCGAGCGCGATGCGCCAAATTGGTGCGAGCGGTCAACGGCAGCGCCTGCGAACGGGGCCTCGGGCAAGGGGCGGCTCGGCTGCGAGCTTTGCGCCGCCCGGGTCAGGCCACATGCCTGCGCCCAACTGCCAAAAGGCGGTGGCTCAAGCCCTGCGGCCGGCACAAAGCGATGCGGCGATACTCGGGGCAGCACAGCTGAGCAACTGGCACCGTTTTTGCAGCCAGCTTGCCGGTGGACACAAGGAACCTCCATGGAACTGAGCCCCCGAGAAAAAGACAAGCTGCTCATCTTCACCGCTGCCTTGCTGGCCGAGCGTCGGCGTGCACGCGGACTCAAGCTCAACTACCCTGAAGCCATTGCGCTCATCAGCGCGGCCGTGATGGAGGGCGCGCGCGATGGCAAAACCGTGGCCGCCCTGATGAGCGAGGGACGCGCCGTGCTGACGCGCGCCGACGTCATGGAGGGCGTGGCCGAGATGATCAGCGACATCCAGGTCGAGGCCACCTTTCCGGACGGCACCAAGCTGGTCACGGTTCATCAACCCATCGTCTGAGCCCCCCATGCGCATCCTGACCTGCATCACCACCTGGCTTGCCGCCAGCGCCGCACACGCACACGATGGCCACGCGCTTAGCGGTGGCCACTGGCACGCCACCGACACCTTCGGCCTGATCGCTGCGGCCATTGCGCTGCTGCTTTGGCTGCGCCGCAAATAAAGGACTGGCCCATGGCGCTCATCCCCGGCGAACTGCTCACCGACGAGCTCGCACTCGAACTCAACACCGGCCGCCGCACCCTGACGGTGGTGGTGCAAAACACGGCCGACCGGCCCATTCAGGTGGGCTCGCACTACCACTTCGCCGAGACCAACCAGGCGCTGTCCTTTGACCGGCAAGCCGCACGCGGCATGCGCCTGAACATCGCATCGGGCACAGCGGTGCGTTTCGAGCCTGGCCAGCAACGCACGGTCGAGCTGGTTGACTACGCGGGCGGCCGCGAAGTCTGGGGTTTTCGCGGCCTGGTGCAAGGCAAAATTTAAGGAGCCCACATGGCCACCATAGGACGACGCGCCTACGCGGAAATGTTCGGACCGACCGTCGGCGACCGTGTGCGACTGGCCGACACCGATTTGCTCGCCGAGGTCGAAGCCGATCTCACGCTGCGTGCTGGCAGCTACGGTGAAGAGGTCAAGTTTGGCGGCGGCAAGACCATCCGCGATGGCATGGCGCAGTCACAGCAGACCAACGCCCAAGGCGCCATGGACACGGTGCTGACCAACGCGCTGATCATCGACCACAGCGGCATCTTCAAAGCCGACATCGGCCTGAGGTCTGGACGAATTGCGGCCATCGGCAAGGCGGGCAACCCCGATGTGCAGCCCGGGGTCGACATCGTCATCGGTGCGGGCACCGAGATCATCAGTTGCGAGGGCATGATCGTCACCGCCGGCGGCATCGATTCGCACATCCACTTCATTTGCCCGCAGCAAATCGAAGAGGCGCTCAGCTCGGGCGTGACCACCATGATGGGCGGCGGCACCGGGCCGGCCACCGGCACTTTTGCCACCACCTGCACGCCCGGACCCTGGAACATCGAGCGCATGCTGCAAGCCGCTGATGCCTTTCCCATGAACCTGGGTTTTCTGGGCAAGGGCAACGCCAGTCGGCCCGAGGTGCTGCGCGAGCAAATTGATGCGGGCGTCATTGGCCTCAAACTCCACGAAGACTGGGGCTCCACGCCCTCGGCCATCAGCAACTGTCTGGACGTGGCCGACGAAACCGACACCCAGGTGGCGATCCACAGCGACACGCTCAATGAATCGGGCTTTGTGGAAGACACCATTGCCGCCACCAAGGGGCGCGGCTTGTGCGCCTTTCACACCGAAGGGGCAGGCGGCGGACATGCGCCCGACATCCTCAAGGTAGTGGGCCAGGCCAACTTCTTGCCGTCTTCGACCAACCCCACCATGCCCTACACGGTCAACACGCTCGACGAGCATGTGGACATGCTCATGGTCTGCCACCACCTTGATGCAAGCATTGCCGAAGACCTGGCCTTTGCCGAGAGCCGCATCCGCAAGGAGACGATTGCCGCCGAAGACATCTTGCACGATCTAGGCGCCATCAGCATGATGAGCAGCGACAGCCAGGCCATGGGCCGCGTCGGTGAGGTGATCCTGCGCACCTGGCAGACCGCGCACAAGATGAAGGGCCAGCGCGGCAAGCTCGAAGGCGAGAGCGATCGCAACGACAACCTGCGCATCAAGCGCTATGTGGCCAAGTACACCGTCAACCCGGCCATTGCGCACGGCATCTCGCACGAGGTCGGCTCGATTGCGATCGGCAAACTGGCCGACTTGGTGATCTGGCGGCCGGCCTTCTTCGGCGTCAAGCCCTCCATCATTGTCAAAGGCGGGTTTATCGCGCACGCCGCCATGGGCGATCCCAACGCCTCGATTCCGACGCCGCAGCCCGTGCACTACCGGCCCATGTTCGGCAGCTTCGGCGGCGCCCTGAGCAAAGGCTCGCTGAGCTTTGTCTCGAAGTCGGCGCTGGCCGCCGGCGTGAAAGAGCGCTACGGCCTGGCCAAGACCTTAAGCGCCGTCCACGACATCCGGGGCGTGCGCAAACAGCATATGGTGCACAACAGCTACCTGCCGGTCATGGAGATCGACGCACAAACCTATCAGGTGCGCGCCGACGGACAACTGTTGACCTGCGAGCCGGCCAAAAGCCTGCCGATGGCGCAGCGCTACTTCCTGTTCTAAGCCCAACCCCGTTCGCGAGCCGGCTCAACGCTGGTCTAATCGACCCATGTTGCAAGTCTCCAAACTCATCGCCCAGGG
>CANHBU010000346.1 GCA_947458345.1 Comamonadaceae bacterium | reverse complement strand
GCATCGATGCGGCCCAGAAACGACTCGAACAGCGCGCCACCGGCCCGCTCGCCCGGGGTGATGCCCAGCTCGCGCAAATTGGTCGGCTCAAAGCCGATATCGGCCAGCGTGGGCACGCGTGCCAGCGCGCTCTTGGGCCGATCGGCCAGGGCCTGCGGCTCGATCGGCCAGGCGCTCAGTTGGCGATCGCTAACGGCCTTGAGCCAGGCGTTTTTGTAGGGTGTGAAAACGCCGTAGGGCCGGCCCGCCTGCGTCAGCAGCTCCTGGCGCTCGAACACCACATGGTCCTTGAAGCTGTGCAGGGCGATACCCAGCTCGGACAGCGCGCGTGCCACCTGGGCGTCGCGGGCGATCGATTGCGGCTCGTCGTCGTGGTTGGTAAAAACCGCTTGCACCTGCCACTGGGCCGCCAGCCGGGGCAGGGCTTCGTGCGCCCAGCCGTGCTCGACCATCAGCCCGGCGTCTTGGCGCCCGGCTTGGCGGCCGAGCTGGCGCAGGTTTTCATCGAGCTCGACCAGGCTACCGACAATAAACTCCACCCGGCGGTCGGCGCGTGGCAGGGGGTCGAGAATCTCGCGGTCGAGCACGAACAGGCACAGCACTTGGCGGCAGTGCGTCAGCGCCTGGTGCAGCGCCTGTTGATCATGCGTGCGCAAATCGCGCCGAAACCAGACCAAGCCGCGTTCGTATCGTGTGTGCATGGCCGCATGTTAGGGCGCCGGGGTCCTGGCCGCACGAGCAGCCTGCGACGCTCGACTGCGCTGCGGGGGTGTTGCGCCAGAGCCGGCCGCACTAGAATCAGGCCATGACCGATGCGTTTGCCGCCACCAACCTGACGCACCACTTTCTCATTGCCATGCCCGGTGTCAGCGACGAGCCCTTCGTGCGCAGCGTGGTCTATATGTGCGAGCACAGCCAGCGCGGCGCCTTGGGCCTGGTGATCAACAAGCCCAGCGAGATCAAGCTCAAGAACCTGTTTGACAAAGTCGACATGCCCCTGCGCCGGCAAGATTTGACCCATGCGCCGGTGTTTCAGGGTGGCCCAGTCCAGATCGAGCGCGGCTTTGTCTTGCACGAGACCATGGAAACCGGAACCGACGAGTCGGCCTACGGCTCGACCATGCGCATTCCTGGCGGTCTGGAGATGACCACCTCCAAAGACATCCTGGAGGCGCTGTCGACCGGTGCTGGCCCGCGCAAGATTTTTGTCTCGCTGGGTTATTCAGCCTGGGCCGAAGGTCAGCTGGAGTCTGAAATCTCAGAAAACAGCTGGTTGACCGTGCAGGCAGACCCGGCCGTGATTTTTGATACCCCGATCGAGCAGCGCTACGAAAAGGCGCTCGCCCTGCTCGGGCTGCAAAGCTGGATGCTTGCCTCGGGGGTGGGTCACGCATGAGCCAGGCCTTGGGCCCGCTGCATGATCAGCTCCAGACTTTTCTTGCGTTCGACTTTGGTCTCAAGCGCACCGGCGTGGCCACCGGCAACCGCCTGACCCGCACCGCAACACCCGGCCGAACTGTGGTGGCCCAAGGCGATGCCCGCTGGCCGGTGGTCAGTGAGCGCATCAGCCAATGGCAGCCGGATGCGCTGGTGGTCGGTATTCCTTTCCATCCCGACGGCGCCTCGCATGAAAACACCGAACGCGCGCGCCGCTTTGCCCGCCAATTGCGTGGCCGGTATGGTTTGCCGGTTTTTGAGGTCGATGAGCGCTACAGCACCACCGAGGCGCTGGCCCAGGGCCACAGCGATGCGGACGCCGGTGCTGCCTGCATAATCCTCGAGCAATTTCTACGGAGCCTGCCATGACCGTCCCGCGCCTTGCGCCCCTGTGCGCACCTACCCGACTATGAGCAGCCTGACGCTCGATGCCGAGGCGCTGTATGCCGACTTGCTGCGTGGGCTGCAGCAAATGCTGGCCGCCTATGGTCCGCAAGAGGTCGCACACCTGGTGGGCGTGGCTTCAGGTGGCGTTTGGTTGGCCGAGCGGGCGCAGCGCGATTTGCAGCGCACCGGCCCGGTCGGGGTGCTCTCGTCGGCCATGCACCGCGACGATTTTTCCCCGCGCGGCCTGGCCAGCAGTGCCCAGACCCGGCTGCCCTTTGATGTCAACGGCGCGCACTTGATCGTGCTCGACGATGTGCTCTACACCGGGCGCACGGTGCGCGCGGTGCTCAATGAACTGTTTGACTATGGCCGCCCGGCCAGCGTCAAGCTTGCGGTGCTGGTCGACCGTGGCGGGCGGCAATTGCCGGTGCAGCCCGACCTGGCGGTGGCTCGGGTCAATCTTGCGGCCCAATGCTCGCTGCAACTCGAACGCGACGCTGCTGGCCGATTCAGCCTTGAAGTGCAGGAAGCCTAAACCGTGCTCTACCGACGCAATCCTCAACTCAACAAGAATGGTGAGCTGATTCATCTGCTGTCCATCGAGGGTCTTCCCAAGGCCATCCTGACGCAGATCCTGGATACGGCGGCCAACTTTGTCAGCGTCAATGACCGTGAGGTCAAGAAGGTGCCCTTGCTGCGCGGCAAGAGCGTGTTCAATCTCTTTTTCGAGAACTCCACCCGTACCCGCACCACCTTCGACATTGCCGCCACTCGGCTGTCGGCCGATGTGTACACGCTCGATATCGCCCGCTCCTCGGCCAGCAAGGGCGAGTCGCTGCTCGACACCATCGCCAACCTGTCGGCCATGGCGGCCGACCTGTTTGTGGTGCGTCACAGCGAGTCGGGCGCGCCCTACCTGATCGCCCAGCATGTGGCGCCACATGTGCATGTGATCAATGCCGGTGACGGTCGCCATGCCCACCCCACCCAGGGCCTGCTGGACATGTACACCATCCGGCACTACAAAAAAGATTTTTCTAATCTGACCGTGGCCATCGTGGGCGACGTGCTGCACTCGCGGGTGGCGCGCTCGGACATTCATGCCTTGACCACCCTGGGCTGCCCCGAGGTGCGGGTGGTCGGCCCCAAGACCCTGGTGCCCGCTGACATGGCGCCTATGGGCGTGCGGGTCTGTCACACCCTGGAAGAAGGCATACGCGGTGCAGACGTCATCATCATGCTGCGACTGCAAAACGAGCGCATGAGCGGCGCGCTGCTGCCCTCGAGCCAAGAGTATTTCAAGAGCTTTGGCCTGAGCCCTGAAAAGCTGCAGCTGGCCAAGAGCGATGCCATCGTGATGCATCCGGGGCCGATCAACCGGGGCGTTGAAATCGACTCGGCGGTGGTCGACGGCCGCCAAAGCGTGATCTTGCCGCAGGTCACCTTTGGCATCGCGGTGCGCATG
>CANHBU010000345.1 GCA_947458345.1 Comamonadaceae bacterium | reverse complement strand
TGGACCAGGTCTCAGGGGTCGGCGTGGGTCAGCACCTGCGCGAACACCGCCGCGTCCACATTGCCGCCGCACAAGGTTGTGCCCACCACCAGGCCTTGCAATTGCTCGCGCTGGCCCCAGGCGGCGGCAAAGCTGGCCGCGCCCGCGCCTTCGGCCACGTTGTGGGTGTCGGTGTAGATATCGCGCATGGCTTGGGCCACTTGGGCGTCGCTGACCTGTACCAGCTGATCGAGGCCGCTGCTGAGGTGGGCCAGGGGCTCGGCGTCAGCGCGGCGCACCGCCATGCCGTCGGCCAATTGGGTACTGACGGGCGCTTCCACCACCCGGCCAGCGGCGATGGAGTCGGCGTAGGTGGTGGCGTGAGTGCTGACCACGCCGACCACCCGCACTTTGTGCCCCAGTGCCTGTTTGGCGGCGAGCGCGGCGCAGGCGCCCGAACCCAGGCCAATGGGCACATACAGCACGTCCATCTGCGGCACGGCGCGCAGCAGCTCCCACCAATAGGTGGCCACGCCTTGCACCAGCGCGGGGTGGTAGCTTGGCACCATGTGCGCGCCGCGGTCGGCGGCCAGGGCCTGGGCGTGTTCGCGCGCGGCCTGAAAGTCGTGGCCGTGTTCGATCAGCGTGGCGCCGAGCGCGCGCATGGCGCGGTTTTTCTCGACCGAGTTGCCCAGCGGCACGACGATGGTGCAGGCCACGCCGTGCCGCGCGGCGGCATACGCGATGCTTTGGCCGTGGTTGCCCCGGGTGGCGCTGACCACCTCGCGCGGCAAGGCGCCTTGGCGCTGCAGGTGGGCGAAATAGGTCAGGCCGCCGCGCACCTTGAAGGCGCCGACCGGCGTGTGATTTTCGTGTTTCACCCAGCAGTCGGTGCCCAAGCGTTCACTCAAAGTGGCCCAACGGTATTGGGGTGTGGGGCCAAAAGCGGCGTACACCGTCTGGGCGGCGGCTTCGATCTCGGGCAGGGTGGGCAGTTTGTACAGGCTCATGTGCAGGGGCTGGTGTGGCTCAGGGTGATGTCGCCGCGCGGTGTGTGCAGTTGGGCGCTTAAGCCCGCTGGGCCGCGGATCACATGCACAGCGGGGTCGCTCAGCTGCGCTGCGTCCAGCGCTTGTTGTAGCAGGTCGGTGTTGGGTGCCTGTAGCGTAAGAGCGCTCAGGGCGAGCCCGCTCTCAGGCATGGCGTCGCAGGGGTGCACATCGCCCCATTCAATCAAGGTGGGCAGGGCGCCGCCGAGCAGCCTTTGGCCGTCGTCGCGCACGCTGATGCGCCACTGCAGCAAGCCCTGCGGCGTGGGGCGCGACGCGGTGAGCGCCGGGCCACGGTCAAGACCCTGCCAGGCTTTTAGGGTGGCATCGAGATTGGACACGCGCAGCACCCAGTGGATGAGTTGTGGCCCTTGCGCGCGCAACTGGGCTTGCAGCGCGGCTTGGTCCAGATCGAACCAGCGCGCCAGCGGCGCCGCCCGTTGGGGTGTGGCCGCCGGATCGACGGCAATGATTTCCAGATAACAGGCCTGGCCGCTGGCCGTGGCCAGTCGCAGCAGCCGGTTGTGGGTGCCAAACAGCGCGTGCGCGCCGCCCGGGCCAGGGCTCACACCCAGGGTCTGTTCGCACCAGGCCACGCCCTCGGCCAGCGTGGGCGCGGCGATCACCAGGTGGTCGATGGCGGGGGCGCTCATGGTGTGGGCTTCAGAGGTGCACTGGGCCCCGCACGCAGCTCAGCGCTTGATGAATGCCATCAAAGCTTGATGCAAAGGACTTTGCTCAAGCGCGAACTCCTCCAGAACGCTGAAGTGGTTGCGATGGGGCAAGGCGGTGAAACGGCTGGCTAAGCCACGGGCTGCATACGCACCGACCATGTCTAGCGATTGCCGAATGAAGACGCCCGGCTCACTGCCACCGGCCAATGCATGCAAGGCCGGCGATTGCGAAGGGATTTGACTGATTGGGCTGTGCTCAAGGACACGCGGCGGATTGAGCTTGAGCCAATCATTGACCTTGGTAAACATCATGGGTTCCAAGTCGAACACGGCGCTGATTGTCAGGAGCTCAAAATTCTTCGCAAGTGCAGGTTGCGCGTGGAGTATTCGAAACAGTCCCATGGTGGCCAAGTGGCCGCCGGCAGAGTGGCCCATCACGAGGATGCGGCGCGCGTCCCCGCCGAAGCTCTGCGCGTTTTCGGCAATCCAGGCAATCGCCTGCTGCGCAGACTCGGTTTGAGTTTCCAGGCTAGCGTCGGGTGCGAGCGGATATTCGACCGAAATCCAGATGGCGCCGCGCGGGCATACGGTCAGAGCGGGAAACGCTCGGCATTCCTTGTTGGAGCCTTTCCAAGCACCGCCATGAAAAAACACCATGATGGGGGAGGGGCCCGTGGCGCTGGGCATGAAGATGTCAAGCTTTTGGGCAGGCAGCGGCCCGTAGGGCACATCGAGCCGGCAGTGGCCCGCTAATGTCCGGCGGGCTTCGTCGCTGAGATGGATGAACTGGCGCATGTAGCCGGGCAGGTCCGGCACGCTTGCCTCGACGTCGTAATCGTTTGCGAGGTGCGCACGCGAGAGGCCATGTGCGATGGGACGTTCTGGATAGGGGTGCGCAATGGTGGGCATGATGTCTTGAGCTTACAGGTCAATGAAAAGGGTTTAGGGGTGGGCGGTACGCTGTTTGCTTAGCTTGTCGAGGAGTTTGAGCAGCAAGTCCAGCGACTTGTTTCTTTGCGATTGAGGAAGGCCGGTCAAAGCTTCGTGGATGTGGCCCTCGCCGGCCACCATGTTGACGATATCGTCGGCCATGGCTATGCCCTTGGCCGTGAGCTGGACCAGTGTCCCGCCCGCATGAGCCGGATCCGGTCTGCGTCGAACCAGGCCCCGTGCCGAAAGGCGATCGACCTGCTTGGTGACCGCACCTGCGGTGATCAAGAGAGACTGAAAGATATCGGTAGGCCGCAGCATGTAGCGATCGCCAGAGCGCCGCAGTGCCAGGAGCACCCGCACATCGTTGGCGCCGAGATCGTGGTGAGCACGGCAGCGTTTTTCGAAATCGTCTTCGATGATCTTCGCCAGGCGCAGCACAGTGATGGAGAAGTAGAGCGTGGACAACTCCAGCTCGGGTCGCTCTTGAGCCCATTGCTCGAATGTGGCACGGATGTCGGTGCTCTCTTCTGGTCTGCTGCTACTCATGAATGCTCCCACTGACAAGGGTTGAGGTTGCCGCACGAAAACTTATCGAGGGATCGGTAGTTTCCCTAGTGCGAGGACTCACCTCAACCCCTACGATCGTTTTCTGTGGAAAGCGTTTA
>CANHBU010000344.1 GCA_947458345.1 Comamonadaceae bacterium | reverse complement strand
TGGGTACTGGACCATCAGGCGGATCGGGCGGTTGGGCCAGGCAGAGCTTTGGGCCTGCACCCAGGGGGCGGCCACAGCGGCTGTGCCGGCGGCCAGGAGTTGGCGACGTTTCATGAGAAGGTCCTTTCGTTATCGAAGTATTGTTTGGCGGAGAATCGGCAGGTCGCAACCGGCTCGCAAAAACGGTTCAGCAGGAATAATGCCAGCCCGCCGAACCCCCGGCCGGGCCGATCATGCACCTGCCAGGTGCGCGGCGCTCGAGCTTTGCACCAAAGTCGAGCAAATTCGTCTGCTGTTTCGGTAAAGGTTTCCCATGAGTGCTGCTCGCCGCCTTCTGCTGATCAACCCCAACACCAGCACCTCGACCACCGAGCGTTTGCGGCAGGTGCTCACGCCCACCCTGCCAGCTGCTTGGGCGCTCGATGTGCACACCGCGCACTTTGGTGCGAGCTACATCAGCTGTGAGGCCAGCGCCGCGGTGGCGGCGCACGCGGCGCTGGAGCTTTGGGCCCAACAGGTGGGTCCGGGCACAGAGCCGCCCGCGGCGGTGCTGCTGGGCTGCTTTGGCGACCCGGGGCTGTTTGCGCTGCGCGAGTCGAGCGCCTGCCCGGTGACTGGCCTGGCCGAGGCGTCTTTCATCGAGGCGGCTGCCCTCGGACCTTTTGCCATCGTCACTGGCGGCCAGCGCTGGCGACCCATGCTCGAGCGGCTGGCGCAAGCCCTGGGCTACGGCGCATCGCTGCGCCACATCGAAACTGTGGCCCCCAGTGGCGCCGAGATGCTGGCCGACCCGGACATGGCCTTGCGCTGCCTGGCCCAAGCGTGTCAGGCCGCCAGTTTGCCCGGCGTGCGGTCGATCATCTTGGGCGGCGCCGGTCTGGCCGGTTACGCGCAGCAATTGCAGGAGCAGGTCAGCCTGCCTTTGATCGACAGTGCCCAGGCGGGTCTGCGGGTGTTGCTTCAAGGGCGGGCGCCGGCCGCGCAGCGCAGCGACAACGGCTTTTACGCGCAGTGGTCCAACGTGCGGCTGGGCCTTTGATGCATTCGGGCTCAGCCATGCACATCAAACGCTGGACCTGCTGGAGCGCGGTCATGCTGGTTCAGGCTCTGTGGGCGCCAGAGCCGGCCTGGGCGCAGCGCGACTGTCGCCCGCCGCCTGCCGATGTGGCGCGCCTGGTCGAGTTGCGACCGGGCTTTCACACGGTCGCTGGCCCGCTGGCCGAGTTCGATCCCTGTCACCGTTCGGTGCAGTTGTCCTTGCCGGGATTTTTTGCTGACAAGCTGGCCGACAAGCCACCGGTCATGGTCATTGCCCACGGCGGCAACGGCCCGGGGGCAGCCGAGCAGGAGATGGTGCGCCGCCTCAACGCGCGCGGCGTGGCCACCTTGCTGTTTGATGCCTACGAGATGAACGGTTTTGCCTACCGCGGCACCTCGCTGTTTTTGACCGGCGCGACCAACGAGTCGCGCCAGCGCATGATCTTCAAGGCCACCTTGGGCGCTTACCAGTGGATCGCGCAAAGCAGCCGCGTCGATACCACCCGCATCTTCATTCATGGGCTGTCCAACGGCGGCAGTGTGGCGCTCAATATGGCCGCGGTGGTCGAGCCCGAGCATGTGCGCGCGGTGTTCGCAGAAGGCGCGCCGTCTGCGGGCATCGGTATGCCCGATCAGTTGCGCGTGCCCCTCAAGCTGGTCTACGGCAAGATCGACAACTATGGCGGCAGGCGTGAAGACGACTGGATGCACACCCGCAGCGATGCGTGCGTGGTTCACCGCGCATCGCCCCTGGCTGCGCCGGGCAGCACGCAGCGCTGCAGCTTTGACGCCAATCCCAGTGACACCTCGCTGTCGCCGCAGGCCTGGGGCGAGCAACTGCGAGCGCAGGGCCAGCCGCTGGAGTTTTGGTTTTATGACGACGCCGCGCACGGGCTGCTGGCGGGGCCACTGGACAAGGGCATGCGGGTCTACGGCTCGGGTCCGAGCGCGCAGCGGCGTTACGGCTGGACCGGTGCCAGCCCTGATGCGGCCCGGCGCTTCGTTGCCGACTTGCTGCAGCTCATACGGGCAAGCTACCCGTAGCCTGCCGGTAGGCTCTGCCTGTGCGGGGCAGCGCAGCTTTCAGATGGGGCTGGACTTTGAGGTGGTCGGCCAGGCGCAGTGCCAGCGCCACCAGGGTCAGCGTGGGATTGGCATAGCCGCCGGTGGGCAGGACCGAACTGCCGGCCACGTAAAGGTTGTCCAGGCCATGCACGCGGCAGTTGGCATCGACCACGCCTTGTCGGGGGTCCTCGTGCATGCGGGTGGTGCCCATGAGGTGGTGGGAGCCGGCCGGGCGCGCCAGGTGGGGCGAGCCATCGGCCTGGCGCACGCGCTCGACGCGTCCCAGACCTGCGGTTTCAAGTGCGCGTGCAAACATCTCCTGCGCCTTGAGCGTTATCTCGATGTCTTGCGCCGACCAATGCCAGTGCAGCTCGAGCTTGCGGCAGCCCAGCGCATCGCGCGCGTCGCTCAGGCGCACTCGGTTATCGGGATGCGGGCTCTGCTCGATGCTGTGCCACAACTCCAGGCGACTGAAGCGGCGCCCGGGCTGGGCCAGCGTCGACCAGCCACCGTGGCCCAGCCCGTAGGCAGTCGACTGGCGCCCGCGCGCAGCCAGGGCCGTGACGCGGGCCACGTAGTCCAGACCGCGCGTCATGCGCCAAAGCTGGGACAGCGTGCGGCCCAGGCCCAGGGCCGGCGCCATACCGGTGGTCCCGCGGCGCAGTAGTCGGCGCTCGCGCAATGTGTTGAAGGCTTCGATCGCTCGGTCCTGGCGGTCGGCGGGGCGCGGAAAGAGCATGCAGTTGATGTTGAGCAAACCCTCGCGGGCCTGCAATTGCGGCGACAGCTTGAGGTAGCCCATGACCCAGGCCCCGCGTCGCAGGCGCAGGTCGTAAAGGCCGAGCCGCTCCAGCAGCGCCGGATCACGGGGCCAGAGGTAGCCGCTGTGCCCCTGCAGATGGTCGTGGTAATGGCGCCCGACCTGATCGTGGGCATTGCCCAGGCCTTTGGCCCCGGACGAGGCCAGCAAAAGCCGAGCGTTTTCATAGCCGCCGGCGGCCAGCACGACGTTGCGCGCGTGCAGGACCCAGGGGCGCTGCCCCGGCCCGCTGATGCGTACGCTGGCCACGCCGCTGAGGTCATCTCGGGCCAGCAGTTCCATTGCGGTGGCATGGGTGTAAACGGTGATGTTCGGTGCCGCGAACAATTGCCTTCGATAGTCTCGGGTGAAGACCTCAAACGGGCTGAAGTGAAACATGCC
>CANHBU010000343.1 GCA_947458345.1 Comamonadaceae bacterium | reverse complement strand
GGCTGATCACCATCCGATCATTTTTTTGAGGACCGGTGGCCTGGCCGCGACGCGGGCCAATGGCGTCTTTGCTGCCCGCCATTGCTGCCCGCCTTTGCTGCACTTTAGGCCCGATCAACCACCGGCAGGCCCGTCTTCCTTGACGGCATGGAGCACCAGGCCGCAGGCTGCGCGCAGGTCCAGGCTCAGCCGATCGGCGCTGTGGTGCAGGCGGTGCAGTTGCAGGCGATCGGCCCTGCGCTCGATCTCCTCCAGACTTGAAAACACGAGCGTCAGGGCGCTGGGCAAGACCCGCTGGCGCTGCTGGCTCGGCTCCAGAGCGATGGCTGAGGGCCCGAGCTGCAGCGCCATGGCGCCGTCCTGCCCCGGCGTGGCGGCCTGCGCGCCTGCGCCTTGCAGCACGGCTGCCCACTGCGCCAAGGCATCGGCTGCGCCTTCGTAGTGCAGCGTGCGCAAGGCGCGCGCGCCGTTGGGGTGGCGCAGCAGCGAGGGCGAGCGCACCAACTCGGGCGTGACGTGCTGGACCCAGCAGACGTAAGACGGATCACTGGGTTGCCAGGGCGCATCGAAATACGCAAAGCGCGCCAGGCCCGAGCGCTCGGGCGTGTGCACTGGCCGCGACCAGTCCATCACGGCCCGCACGGCCAGGCCGTTTTGCAGGCACTGCGCATGCCAAGCCCGGGCATCGGCGCAGCCCAGCGCCAGCACATGCAGGCCGTAGCGCTCGCCGGTGGCCGGGGTGAGCTGGTGGCCCGCCTGCGCATCGGTGATTTGCATCAGCTCGATGTAGCCCACCTCGAACATGATGGAGTGCTGGGAGCTGCCGGCCGAGACGGTTTGGCCTTGCGCGTTGCTGCGGGTGTGGTCGGCGCGCTCGGTCAGCACAAAACCGAGGTCGACAAACAGGTCGCGGGCGGCGCCGAGGTCGGGGACGATGAAGCCGATGTGATCGAGGTCGATGGCTTGTGTCGGGTGATCTTGTTTTTGCATACTATTTGCCCCTGTTAAACGACAGTTCCCATAATTGCTCTCTAGCGAGCCTAAAAATTGTACGCAAAACCCGGCGCATGCTAGGATTGCCGCCTCCTCGTTTGCACGCTTTTTTGGAGGTCCCGATATGCGTCTGGTACTCAAATCTTTGCTGGCAGCCGGTGCCTTGCTGGCCAGCACTTGGCTCGCAGCGCAGCAGCCGGTGCGCGGCGGCACCTTGACCATCGCGTTGCCCACGGAGCCGGCCCATCTCAATTCGGCCATCGACACCACGCAGCAGGTCAAGATCGTTGCGGGCAAGATCTACAACGGCTTGGTCAAGTACGACCTCAAAATGAACCTGCGTCCCGATCTGGCCGAGTCCTGGACGCTTGCCCCCGATGGGCGCTCCATCACCTTCAAGCTGCGCAAGGGCGTCAAATGGCACGATGGGCGTGATTTCACGTCGGCCGACGTGGCGTTTTCGATCATGAAGGGCTTTGGCCCCAACAACGGTTTGGTGCGCACCACCTTTGCCAATGTCGAGTCGGTGCAGACGCCCGATGCGCACACCGCTGTGCTGGTCATGCGCCGTCCGGCAGCCGCGCTCATGAGCGCGCTGCCGGTGGCCACCGCCACCATCTTGCCGGCCCATCTTTACGACAACACCGACATTCGGCGCAACCCCGCCAACGCCCGGCCGGTGGGCACCGGCCCTTTCATGTTCAGCGATTGGCGCCGCGGCGACAGCATCGTGTTGGTGCGCAATCCCAACTATTTTGAGCAGGGCAAGCCCCATCTCGATCGCATCGTCTTTAAGGTCATCCCCGACACCCAGTCGCGCGGTGCGGCCATCGAGTCCGGCGCAGTCGACATGGTCTTTCACAGCACCGTGGCGGCCTCCGATGCCCGGCGCCTGGGCGGACTCAAGAACCTGGAGCTGACCACCGACGGCTACCACTTCGACTCGACCGTCTCCTTTGCCGAATTCAATATGCAGCACCCCATCGTGGGCAAGCGCGAGGTGCGGCAGGCGCTGGCCCATGCGATCGACAAGAAGTTTGTGCTCGACAACGTCTGGATGGGCTTTGGCCGCGTGGCCACTTCGCCGGTGCACTACGGTCTGACGCAGGCCCACACCGATGCGGTGCCGCAGTACGGCTACGACCTCAAGCGCGCCGAGCAACTGCTCGACGAGGCAGGCTACAAGCGCGGGGCCAACGGCATGCGCTTTAAGCTGACCATTGATTTCGTGCCCTTTGGCGACCAGTATCCCAAAGTTGCGCAGTATGTGCGTCAGCAATTGGTGCAAATTGGCATCGATGCCGATGTGCGCTCGAGCGATTTCGCCACCTGGGTGCGTCGCATCTGGACCGCGCGCGATTGGGCCGTCAACCTGTCGGCCCTGACCAATGCCTCCGATCCCTCGATCGGCATCGAGCGGGCCTACTCCTCGCGCAACATCGTACCGGGCACGCCCTTTACCAACGGCACCCACTTTCGCAATGCCGATCTGGACAGCTATTTCGAGCAGGCCTCGATCAACACCGACCCGCTGGTGCGCAAGCGCCACTTTGCTGCTGTCCAGCGCATCCTGGCCACCGAGTTGCCCGTCATTGCCCTGGTGGCCATCGACCAGTTCACCATCACCAACAAGCGCATTCGCAACCATGCAACGCTCTCGGACGGCGTCTATGGCGGCTTTGCCGATGTCTGGATTGCGCCCAACTGAAGGCCCATAGCCCCCGCTTGCTGCGACCGTCTTGCGCATGAGGCTGCTGCGATACAGTCTGCGCCGCGCGGGCCAGGCCGTTGTGGTCTTGCTCTTGGTCGTGGTGCTGCAGTTTTTGCTGCTGCACCTGGCCCCGGGCGATGTGGCCGACGTCATTGCCGGCGAGGCACAGGCCTCTGACCCGGCCTTCATCGAGCAGCTGCGCCGCGAGCTCGGTCTGGACCAGCCGGTGGCGCTGCAGCTGTGGCTGCACCTGCAGCGCGTGATCACGCTCGATTGGGGCCATGCCCACTCCATGGACGCGCCGGTCTGGCAGCTCATTGCCGAGCGACTGCCCGGCACTGCCTTGCTCATGGTCAGCGCCCTGGGGCTGGCCATTGTGCTCGGCGTGCTGCTGGGCATGCTCGCTGCTATGCATGCGCGCCGCTGGCTTGACGGCCTGATTTCGGTGCTGGACTTGCTGTTTTATGCCCCGCCCGGATTTTTGGTGGGCCTTGGGCTGATTTTGCTGTTTTCGGTGCAGCTGCAGTGGCTGCCGATGTCGGGCATGTCCTCGCTCTACGACGACAGCAGCTGGTGGCTGCGCGGCCTGGACCTGGCCCG
>CANHBU010000342.1 GCA_947458345.1 Comamonadaceae bacterium | reverse complement strand
GTCGATGCGGCCATGTGCAAAATCCGAGACGCCGGCAAGCTCAAAGCGCGCGATCGCATCGCCGTGCTTGCGGCGCTCAATCTGGCCTTCGAGCTCAGCGAACGGTCCAGTGCGGCGGCCGGCAGTGCGCCCGCCAGCAGCGCCGCAGCCGAGGGCGGAGCGGCCATTGCGCCGCAGCAGTTGTCGGCCCTGCTGGCCAAGCTCGATCAGGCGCTGGGCGACGACGGCCAACTGCTGTGAGCCGGTGCGCCTGCGCGGCGCGGCCCAATGCTTGGGTGCGGCGCGGCTGCCGGGCCTGGTGACAAGCGCGGCCCTGCCCCTACAATGAAGCGGTCTGCGGCTCGCATCGGGTTTTATATTTCCTTGAACCAATGCTCTTTGAGCTCGGGCTTGGTACATCGGCTGGTGAGCGTGATCATCTCGCGTCAGATGAACCCAACGCCAGTCTGCCCTCGCCCACCTGAACCCCGGTTCAGGATGACGATCCGGTGGTCACCGCAGACACCTTTTCCCCGGGCTTTGCGCCCCCACAAAAAGACAACGACATGGCGCTCGACCCCCTCTTGCTGCTCGAACTGATGGCGCTGGGCCTGATGTCGGGCTTTCTGGCCGGACTGTTGGGCATCGGCGGTGGCATGGTCATGGTGCCCTTTTTGACGCTCATCATGAGCACGCGCGGCGCGGCGCCCGACCTGGCGGTCAAGATGGCGATCGCCACCTCCATGGCCACCATCGTCTTCACCTCGATTGCCAGCGTGCGCGCTCACCACAAAAAGGGCGCGGTGCGCTGGGACATCGTGCGCGGCCTGACCCCGGGCATCGTGCTGGGCAGCTTGGTCAGCAGCCTGGGGCTGTTTGCCCTGCTCAAGGGCAGCTATCTGGCCGTTTTCTTCGGACTGTTTGTCGGTTTTTCCGCCACGCAGATGTTCCTGGACAAAAAACCCAAAGCCAGTCGCCAGATGCCCGAAGCCGGCGGCAAATGGATCGCAGGCGGGCTGATCGGCCTGCTGTCGGGGCTGGTGGGTGCAGGCGGCGGCTTCATCAGTGTGCCCTTCATGGCCTGGTGCAATGTGGCGATGCACAACGCGGTGGCCACATCGGCGGCACTGGGCTTTCCGATTGCGCTGGCCAATGCCATGGGCTACATCGTCAGCGGCTCGCAGGCCCAGAGCCTGCCGCCCGGCTCCTTTGGCTACATCTGGCTGCCGGCCCTGCTGGTGATTGCAGGCTGCGCCGTGTTCATGGCCCCGCTGGGCGCGCGCGTGGCGCACCGGCTGCCCGTGCGCCAACTCAAGCGCATCTTTGCCAGCGTGCTCTACCTGCTGGCCGCCTACATGCTCGTCAAGGGCGTGATGTCGCTGTAAAAAGGCCCCTGGCGTGGGCCGCCCCCGCCCACAGGCGAGGCCGATTTTTCTGCTCTGTGCGACACCCGTGGCTGCAAGCTGCGCGGGCCTGCGACACAAAACCGCGCGCTCAGGGGTAAATCCGCAACAAAATGTGCCGAAAAAATGTGCCCTTCCCTATGAAAACACGGTTTTCTCCAGTAGCATCCGCAGTGCCCTGAGGAGCGCGCGCTCCGCAGAGGTGACCTCTCAACTTCTAGAAGGAAAACGAAACATGGCAACTGCGAAAAAAGCTCCTGCGAAGAAAGCCCCCGCCAAGAAGGCTGCGCCGGCCAAGAAAGCGGCTCCTGCCAAGAAGGCGGCACCGGCCAAGAAGGCCGCTCCTGCCAAAAAGGCTGCACCGGCTAAGAAAGCTGCTCCTGCCAAGAAGGCTGCTCCGGCTAAGAAAGCGGCTCCTGCCAAGAAGGCTGCTCCGGCTAAGAAAGCGGCTCCTGCCAAGAAGCGCACCCCCAACCCAGCCTTCATGAAGCCGCTGACCCCCAGCGCCGCTTTGGCTGCCGTGGTGGGTGACAAGCCGCTGCCGCGCACCGAGATCGTGAGCAAGATGTGGACTTACATCAAGGCCAAGGGTCTGCAGGACAAGGCCAACAAGCGCATGGTCAACGCTGACGACAAGCTCAAGGCCGTTTTCGGCAAAGCCCAAGTCTCGATGTTCGAGATGGCTGGCCTGATCGGCAAGCACGTCAAGTAATCGGCCCTCGCGCTGATTGCAAAGGCCGGTGGCAACACCGGCCTTTTTTCTTTTGTGCACCAGGCCATCTCACCGCCGCAAGGCCAAGCCCCTTCAGTGATCCGCTGATCCGCTGATCCGCTGAGCCTGGGGTGCGCCCGGCCGGCGATTTCTGGTACCCCAGCATGAGCCGGACGGGCGTATCCCAGGCTCAGCGACCCCAACGAAGCGACAGCCTTGCCCTAAGGTGCGATGCCCCAGGCCAACTCAAGCTCAGCCCTGGCGCGCCAATGCCTGCTGCGTGATGGCCGAGAGCGTGCCGCGGGTGGTGATCACCTCGGGGTTGAGCACGACCTCGATGAGCGTGCCGCGGTCGGCCGCCAGGGCCTGTACCAGCGCCGGCTCAAATTGCTCGGTGTGGGTTATGCGTGTGGCCGCATAGCCATAGGCCTGAGCCAGCGCGACGAAGTCCGGGTTGTGCAGCCCGGAGCCGCTTTCGTGCTGCGGGTACTCGCGCTCCTGGTGCATGCGGATCGTGCCAAACATGCCGTTGTTGAGCAGCACGATGATGCTTTTGCCGCCGTGCTGCACGGCCGTGGCCAGCTCCTGGCCGTTCATGAGAAAGTCGCCATCGCCGGCCATCGTCAGGGCCACCCGCCCCGTGGTAATGGACGCCGCAATGCCCGCCGGCACACCGTAGCCCATGGCCCCCACGGTGGGCGCCAACTGCGTCTTGTGCCCTTTGGCCAGGCCGTGGTGCTTGAAGAAGCGATGCGTCCAACTGGCAAAGTTGCCGGCCCCATTGGTAAGCACCGCATCGGTCGGCAAATGCTTTTGCAAGAGCGCGACGATGGCCGGCATGTCGATCTGCCCGGGCCAGGTGCCTGCGGGCGGCGGCTCCAAATTGGCCAGATAGTCGACGTTGGCCTGCATGGCCCAGTCCTGCCACGGCAGACTGACTGGCGCGGTGAGCACTTCCAGGGAGCGCGCGGCAGCATTCATGGTCGCATTAATGGCCAAGTCAGCCTGATAGACGCGGTTGAGCTCTTCGGCGCTGGCATGGATGTGAACGAGTTTTTGAGGCAGCTTAGGGGCCTTGAGCAGGGTGTAGCTGCCAGTGGTCATCTCACCCAAGCGCGCGCCAATTACGATCAGCAGATCGCTGCGCCGCACCCGTTCGGCCAGCCTGGGACTGATGCCGATGCCGACATCGCCAGCATAGAGCCGGTGGTGGTT
>CANHBU010000341.1 GCA_947458345.1 Comamonadaceae bacterium | reverse complement strand
CACCCAATACTACGCCCCTGCGCATGAAAGATGCGTGGCCTGGAACGATCCTCAGGTTGGTGTTCAATGGCCCTTGCAAGGCCCGCCCAAGTTATCGGAAAAGGACAGTCAGGCCCCGTTATTGTCCCAGGCCTTATGCTTTGAATGAGGGTCGGCCAGTTTGGTCGCCCCCGATTAAGCTCTGCACAAGTGCTTCATCGCTCGTGCCCATCTGAGGAAGGTCTGCAAAACTCTGTCGGCTTTGTCTGACAGGCTGTATTGCGTGCTCAATGGCTCAGGTCGATCATTTGAGATATCATTCGTCGAGTCCCCGACGGGTGATATTGCCATTCATATAAGGAGCAGGACTATGGGTAATTTGATCGATATTCAGACGCAAATTGAAAAACTCCAAAAACAAGCCGCTGATATTCGCTCTCGCGATTTCAGCAATACCGTGCAGGATATTCTTGCCAAGATGGCGGCTTTTGGGATCACGACCAAGGATTTAGAGGCCGCCCGCAAAAAGGCGCCCAAGGGCCGTGGCAAGGCTGCCGGTAAAGCCAAGGCTGCCGGCGCGGGCCGCGCCAGCAAGAAGGCCGGTGGCACGTCGACTGTGGCTGCCAAATACCGCGGCCCCAATGGTGAAACCTGGAGCGGCCGCGGTTTGATGCCGCGCTGGATGGCCACCTTGGTGGCGAGCGGACGCACCAAAGAAGAATTCGCCATCGCATCCTGAGGCCGTGGCCGGCCGCTTGGGCCGTGCTGCACAATTCGGGCTGTCCTTTGGGACAGCCCTTTTCATTTCTTGCAACGCCATGAGCTCCACTGACCCTGATTTGACCCATATCGCCCCGCGTGACAAGGCGGAAATTCTGGCCCAGGCCTTGCCTTACATCCGCCGGTTTCATGGCAAGACCCTGGTCATCAAGTACGGCGGCAATGCGATGACGGATCCCGAATTGCAGAAGGACTTTGCCGAAGATGTGGTGTTGCTCAAGCTGGTGGGCATGAACCCGGTGGTGGTCCATGGCGGTGGCCCGCAGATCGAGGCGGCGCTCAATCGACTGGGCAAGAAGGGACATTTCATCCAGGGCATGCGGGTGACCGATGCCGAGACCATGGAGGTGGTCGAATGGGTGCTCGCCGGTGAAGTTCAGCAAGACATCGTCGGTCTGATCAACCAGGCCGGCGGCAAAGCGGTTGGCCTGACCGGCCGTGACGGCGGGCTGATCCGGGCGCGCAAGCTCAAGATGATCGACGCCCAAGATCCGAACAAAGAACACGATATCGGCCAGGTCGGCGATATCGTGCAAATCGACCCTTCGGTGGTGCGTGCGCTGCAGGACGATCAATTCATTCCGGTGGTCAGTCCAATCGGTTTTGGCGAGGCCAACGAGAGCTACAACATCAATGCCGATGTGGTGGCCGCCAAGCTGGCCGCTGTGCTCAAGGCCGAGAAGTTGGTGATGCTGACGAACATCCGGGGCGTGCTGGACAAGTCCGGCGAGCTCATCACCGAGTTGACCGCGCGCCAGATTGACGAACTGGTCGCCGACGGCACGATCAGTGGCGGCATGCTGCCCAAGTTGGCCGGTGCGATCGATGCGGCCAAGAGTGGCGTGCATGCGGTGCATGTGGTCGATGGCCGGGTGCCTCATGCCATGCTGCTGGAGATTCTCACTGACCAGGCCTATGGCACCATGATCCGGTCCCATTGAGCTCGATGGGGCCGCGGGCATCTGCGGCGCACTTGCGCTGTGCGAGAATGATTTTCAGCCCCCACCTGAGAGCAGCTGCGCATGTCCGAGCTTGAACCCGCGTCGACTCCCGAGCCCTCTGATGCACCGGCGCGCAAGCGGCCCAAACCAGGGGAGCGCCGCGTGCAAATTTTGCAGGCGCTTGCGGCGATGCTCGAGCAGCCCGGTGCCGAGCGAATCACCACCGCCGCCTTGGCCGCGCGCCTGAGTGTCAGCGAGGCGGCACTGTACCGCCACTTTGCCAGCAAGGCGCAAATGTTCGAGGCCTTGATCGATTTCATTGAGGCATCGATTTTTTCTCTGATCAAGCAGTTGCAAGAGCGTGAGCCCGACCCTTGTGCCAGCGTGCAAAAAATGGTGCGCATGGTGGTGCAGTTTGCAGAGCGCAACCCGGGCATGACCCGAGTCATGGTGGGCGATGCGCTGGTCTTTGAACACGAGCGCTTGCAAGAGCGCATGAACCTGTTTTTTGACAAGCTCGAGGCACAGTGGCGCCAGCTCTTGCGCGAGGCGTTTGCGGCCTCGGCCACGCCCACCGTCGATGCCCAGGTGCGCGCCTCCCTGCTTCACGCCCTTGTGCTCGGGCGTCTGCAGCGTTATGCCCGCTCAGGCTTTCGCCGCGCGCCGTCTGAAAATCTCGATGCCAGCTTGGCTATTGTGCTGGCGTTGCCGGGCGCCGCCCCGTGAGGCTCGCGGTGAGATGCGGCCTGCTTTTGACGGCATCGGCCACCCATTCAACCAATCGATAAAGGACGCCCCATGGGATTACTCGATGGCATGCTAGGCAATGCCTCAAAAATTGATGCTTCCAAGATACAGACTGAGTTCAGCCAGATTCTGGCGCCCGGTGAGAGGGTGGAGCACGCTTATCAACTCATTCGCGACTATTTCGTCTGCACCGACAAGCGCATTGTGCTGGTCGACAAACAGGGCATCACGGGCAGCAAGGTCGAGTACCACTCCATTCCGTACAAGAGCATTACCCACTTCACGATCGAGACCGCCGGCACCTTTGATCTCGACGCCGAACTCAAGATCTGGATTTCCGGCACAGCCGCGCCCATTCAGAAGCAGTTCAACAAGAAGCTGAGCATTTACGAAGTTCAGGCGGTGCTGGCCAGTTACGTGCTCAAGTAAGGCATTTGCTGGGCCTCAGGCAGACTCTGCAAAACCCCGTCATCGAGGAGCAGCCTGTAGCCGCGAAGCGCTCGCGCCGTGGCGGGACGTGGCGATCCATGGGCCTTTACAAAGGTTTTTAGATGGCTTGACTTCGTTCGCAATGACGGGAATGGACCGTTGCAGGCTCTCCTTGGGTGATCGCTTGCAAAACCTTGCGGCTTGCTCGGTTGTGTGGTCCCGGCCCCGGCTCAGTTGCAAGGGCCGCTACAATGCTGCCTCAGTTCTGAGGAGCGTTGCAACCCACCTTAGCGTGGTCTAGGCTCAGAACCTTTTCTTTGCAACGACGCTCACCCGCCCGCCATGGGCCTTGCTGGGTGAGTGGACCTTATCCCTGTGTTCATGTGTGGCGGTTGCCCTTGCGGGCTTTGTTTGTCCTTGTCTGGAGAATCACATCATGAACGCCGT
>CANHBU010000340.1 GCA_947458345.1 Comamonadaceae bacterium | reverse complement strand
GGGCCAACCACAGCCCGGAAAAGCTGCCCAACAACTACGACAAGAGCTACTTTGGCGCGGCGGTGCTGCCCAGCATTGGCCACCAAGATGCCAAGGTCGCCCAGCAGGACCTGGGCATGCCCGGCCCCTACGACAACGGCCCTCAGCGCTGCGGCATGATCGCCAGCTGCGCCACCAACTGGATGGGCGATGCGGGCTGGCTGCGTCAGTATTCAATGCGCCTGAAGCTGCCCGTCATCTTCGGCGACACCACCTTCACCAAAGGGCGTGTCAAGGGCAAGCGCCTGGAAGGGGCAAGCGGTCTGGTCGATCTGGAGCTGTGGGCTGAAAACCAGCTCGGCCAGGTCACGGCCAAGGGCACGGCGGTGCTTGAACTGCCGCGTCGCTGAGCGGCACCGCCATGCCTGTGCTGTCGGCCCTGCTCGCGCCTCAAAGCATTGCGCTGATCGGGGCCTCGCCCGATGCCGGCAAGTTGCCCGGCCGGCCTTTGGCCTACCTCAAGCGCTACGGCTTCACCGGCCAGGTCTACGCGGTTAACCCGAAGTACACCGACATCGACGGGACGCCCTGCGTGGCCCGCATTGCCGATCTGCCGCGTGACATCGATCTGGCCTTGATCTTGCTGCCCGCCGCCGGCGTGGCCGAAGCGCTGCAGCAGTGTGCCTTGCAGGGCGTTCGCACCGCCATCTCGATTGCCGGGGGCTTTGCCGAAGCCGGCGACACGGCGGCCCAGGAGGCTTTGACCGCGCTGTGCCAGCAGCACGGCATTCGCCTGGTGGGGCCCAACTGCGTGGGGGTGCTCAATCCGGCGCTGGGCATGACGGCCACCTTCTCCAGCGAATTGCGTCGCCGCATGCCCCGGCCCGGCCGGCTGGCGCTGTTCACCCAGTCTGGCGCCTTGGGCAATGCCTTGCTGCAAAGCTTCAATGACCTGGACATCGGTCTGGCCTACTGGGTCTCGACCGGCAACGAGGCCGACCTGGGCGTGCTGGAGTTGGTCGAGCACGCCATCGACGACGAGGGCGTTGACCTGATTGGTTTGTATGTCGAGGGGCTCAAGGGGGGCAGCGAGTTGCTGGCGCTGGCCCGGCGGGCCCGCGCGAAAAACAAGGCCATCATGGTCTTGCGGGCCGGCCAGTCGCAACTGGGCCGGGCGGCGGCGGTCTCGCACACCGGCAAGCTCGCCGGCGCCTGGAAGGTTTGGTGCGATGTGGCCCGGCAGGCCGGGCTGATTACGGTGGACTGTCTCGACGACATGATCGATCTGGCGGTGGCCTTCCAGGCGCTGGGCTATCCCCAGAGCAGCGCCCATCCCTCGCTGGGGGTCTTGACCATCTCCGGCGGGATGGGGGTGCTGATCTCCGATCAGGCGGCGCGATTTGGCGTGCCCTTGCCGCCGTTTGCCGCTGGCACCCAGGCGGCCTTGCGCGAGTTGCTGCCGCCGCAGATGTCGGTGGCCAATCCGGTCGATACCGCCTTGTTTGCCAATGAGGGCGGTTTTGGCGCCTGCGCCGAGGCGGTGATCCGAGACCCGGACATTGGCGTCTTGCTGGTGGTGCTGACCCGCCTGGCCCATGATTACAAGGCCCTGCTGCCCTGGCTGGAGCGTTTGGCTCTGCAGGGGCGCAGCCAGGGCAAGGCGCTGGCCGTGTCGTTTTTGTCCTCGTCCGATCCTTTCGAGCGCGAGGACCGACTGCGTTTGCTGCAGGCCGGCGTGCTGGTGCTGCCCACGCCCGAGCGGCTGGTGGCCGCGCTGGGGCGGCGCGCACAGGTCTTGCGGCCCTTGGCTGAGGGCGAAGTGCGCCAGGCGGCGCGTGCGGGCAGTGACTCGGCGGCGCAGTTTCTCAAGGCCGCTGCGGTGCCGCAGGTGCCCGAGCGGGTGTGCGCGCAGCTCGACGATGCGCTGGCCTTTGCTCGCCAGCAAGGCTTTCCGGTGGTGCTCAAGGTTGCATCGCCCGACATTGCCCACAAGAGCGAAGCCGGCGGGGTGGCTTTGAACCTGGGTGACGAGGACGCGCTGCGGCAAGCCTGGCAGGACATGGTGCGCAGCGTGGCGGCTTACGCCCCTACAGCCCGGATCGATGGCTATTCGGTCCAGCCCATGGTGCTCGATGGCTTTGAGCTGATTGTGGGTTGTTCGATCGACCCGGAGCTCGGTCGGGTGCTGATGGTGGGCGCCGGTGGCATCTGGGCCGAGGTACTCGATGATGTGGGCTTTCTGGCCTTGCCGGCGAGCCGGCAGGAGATTGCCGAGCTGATCGGTCGCTTGAAGATCGCCCCCATTCTGGCCGGCGCGCGCGGCCAGGGTCCTCTGGATGTGGCCGCGGCGGTCGAGGCGATCTGGCAGATCGGCCAGCAGTTCCTGATTGATGACTGGGTGGCCGAAGTCGACATCAACCCGCTGCGGGTGCGCGCGCTCGGCCGCGGGGCGGTGGCGCTCGATACCCTTGTGCTGGCCCAGGGGGACGTTTGACCATGCCCAAGACCCGTCAGGCGCCGATCTCTGCCGACGAGGCGCCGCCCACCAGCACCGAGTACATGAAGTCGCTGCGCACCGGCTTGCGGGTGCTGCTCGAATTTGAGAGCGGCCCGCGCGATCTGGGCGTGACCGAGCTGGCCAATCGCTGCGGCCTGTCCAAGAGCCAGGTCGCCAAGATCCTGAGTGCTTTGGTCGACAGCGGGCTGGTCGCCCAAGACCCTCAGACCCGCACCTACCATGTGGGCCAGCGCAGCTACCTGCTGGGCTCACGCTTTACCACCCACGACGCGCTGTGCCAAGCGGCCACGCCGGCCATGCGGGAGCTGCTCAACCGCACCGGTCACAGTGTGCGACTGTCCATTCCGCATGGCGACCAGTCGCTGTACCTAATTGGTCTGGAAGGGCCTTACTTCATTGACACCGGCTGGCATTCGGGCAATTGCGTGCCCATGGGGGCTTCATCGGCCGGCCGGGTGATGATGGCCTTCATGGCGCCGGCTGAGCGCGAGCGCCTGCTGGCCCTTCCGGTGCCCGCTCTGACCACCGACACGCTGCGTGACCGGGCCAAGATCGAGACCATTGTCAAGCAAGCCCGCGAGACCGGCTACGCCATGCAGCGCAATGAAACCAGCATCGGCCTGGGCGTGATTTCGGTGCCCCTGTTCAAGGCCGACCAACAGATCGTGGGCGCCCTGGGTACGGCCTTTCCAGCGCATTTCCTGCAGCCCAACGAAGAGGGGCCGCTGATCGCCGCCTTGCACGACGCCGCCCGTTCGATTTCGCAACGGCTGGGCTGCGCGGTCTACCCGGTGCGCACCCTGCCGCAGTCTGTGCGCGCGCCGGCAGCGGCC
>CANHBU010000339.1 GCA_947458345.1 Comamonadaceae bacterium | reverse complement strand
CGATCAGGTGGCCGCGAGAGGCGGCGCCATAGCGTTCGCTGCGGACAAAGGCCATGCCCGAGGGGGCAATCGAGGGGCTCCAATAATGCAGGGGCTGCTCCATGCCCTCGAGCCGCTGCAGACCTTGCCCGATTTTCCCGCCGCCGTACTGCTCGCCGTAGGTGATGAGCGGCCAGCCGTAGTTGCGTCCGCGCTCGATGCGGTTGACCTCATCGCCGCCCTGGGGGCCGTGTTCATGGACCCACAGCGCGCCATCCGGGCCGATGGCTGCGCCCTGCGGGTTGCGATGACCCAGACTCCAGATTTCGGGCCGGGCGCCGGCTCGGTTGACGTAGGGGTTGTCCGCGGGGATGCTGCCGTCGCGGTTGAGGCGGACGATCTTGCCCAAGTGGTTGTCCAGTTGCTGCGCCTGCTCCATCGCGGCAAAGCGCTCGCCCAGCGTCAAAAACAGGTAGCCCTGGCCATCGATCGCGATCCGGCAGCCAAAGTGATGGCGACCGGGCATCTTGGGCCATTGCCGAAACAGCACCTGGACCTGCTCCAGGCTGCGCAGATCGGCAGACAAGCTGGCTCTGGCCAGCGCGGTGCCGTTGCTGCCGCCTTCGCCAGGCTCGGTGTAGCAAAAATACAGTTGCCGGTTGCGGTTAAATTGCGGATCGGTCACGAGGTCGAGCAAGCCGCCCTGGCCGGCCGCATCAATACGCGGCAGTCCCTGGATGGGCGCTTCGATCCGTCCGTCGGCATGCACCAGGCGCAGGCGGCCGGGGCGTTCGGTGACCAAAAAGCGCTGCTCGTCAACGAAAGCCACCGCCCAGGGCGATTCGAGTCCCTGGGCCACGGTTTGCACACGCATGAGGTTCTGGGCGGCGCCTGTGGCCAGCGCGCTGCAGGCTGCCACCGCGCCCAAGGCGAGCAGGGCGATCGCTCGGGTCATTCCCTTTCGTCGCAGGCCAATTTTCATCTTTGTTCTCCAGCAATGGCGTCAGCCCTTGGATGGTGCATCAAGGGCTGGCCTCGTTTAGAACAGTCCGATTCTTTGCAAAGTCCAGACGGTACCCAGCACGACAATGGCCGCTGAGCCGCCGGTAACGATGACCGCCCGGTAAAACAAGGTGTTTCTCACCAGCCAGGCCAGCGGCATGAAGACCATGACGATGGCCAACTGGCCGAGCTCGACGCCGATGTTAAAGCCGGCCAGAGACAGGGCCAGCGCGCTGCTGGGCAGACCAAGGTCGATCAACACGCTGGCAAAGCCAAAGCCGTGCACCAGCCCGAAGACGAATGCCAGGGGCCAGCGCCTCAGAGCGCTCCAGCCCAGCAGGTTGTTCAGTGCCGCCAACACGACCGACACGGCAATGGCCGGCTCGACCAGGTCGGCTGGTGGCTCAAGCCACTTCATCACCGACAGGCCCAGGGTGATGGAGTGCGCCACGGTGAAGGCCGTGACGACCCAGACCACGTCCTTGACGACGGGCCCGGCCCGTGGCACCGCCCGCCACTGCGTGACGGGTTTGCGCGTCGGCGCAAGCGGCGCGAGCAGCAGCAGGCTGAGCAGGAATACGATGTGGTCGATGCCGATCCAGATGTGCCAGACGCCTTCGGCCAGGTAACGCCCAAAAATGGCAAGCCCATGGGCCTGCTCGTGGGCAATGCGAACCTGTGGACTTTCGGGGCTGAGCACCGCATTGGTCTGCAGGTCTGGCAGTTCGGCCTTGAACAAGGCCCGGTGCAGCCCGTCTCGCTCGAAGATCAGGCCGTAGCGCAGTGCGAGATTGGCTTGGGTCAGATCGCTCAGATTGGGGCAGCTGACGCGCCACAGCGCACTGAGGTAGGGACCATCGGCGCGCAGGCTCGCTTGCAGGTCGGCTTGGCCCAGGTCGCAGGGCTGCCCGGCAGAGCTCAGCGCAAGGCCCTGCCGCAGCCACGTATCGATGGTTGCTTGCTGCGCCAGGGTCTCGCCCCAGGTGACTTGACCGTCGCGGTCTGCGTCGAGGTCAAAGGTGAAGTCGATGTCGCGCAGGTGGATATCGGCGCGCAGCGTCAGCCCTTGCGAGGCCTCGAGCGCCAGGTAGCTGTTGCTGCTCGAGTGCGCCCGCACGCTCTGCCAGGGCAACAAGGTCAGCAGAGCCAGCAGGGGCAGGTACCACAGGCATCGGGCTAGCCAGCGGTCCAGCGATCGGTCCAGCGATCGGTCCAGCGATGGGTTCAGGGCGCTCATCGGCTGCTCCTGTTCCATTGCGGGTGCGATTTGAGTTGCTCGATCAAAGGCGTCAGTTCGGCGTCGGTGTAGCCGGTCTGCTGCGCCCACGCGATCACGGGCTCTGCCGCTCGGGGCTGATTGACAGCCAGCGCCGCCTGCACGAACAGCAGCGCGTCCGGCGGCTCTTTTTGCAGCTTCCAGTTGTCAATCGACAGCGCCAGTCCGGCTGCTGGGTCTTTGCCATAGGCGATCAGGTAGATCAGCTTGGGTCGCTCGATCAGGGATTCGCCGCGCTGCGCTTGCGACTGCAGCCTGAGCTCGAGCAGCCGGGCCAGTCGTGCCTCCTCGCCGTCCTTGAGCCCGCGGCTGGCGATGACCGCCTGCATCAGCAGGGCATCGGTGGCGGTATCGAGCGCAATGAGTGTTTTGGCCTCGGCATATCGGCCGCTTTGATTGAGCAGCTCGACCAGCGAGAGCCTGAGCAAGTGCGACTGGGCTTGGGCCTTGAGGTGCTTGTCCCAAGTGGCCAGGGCCAGTGGGGTCTGCCCTGCAACCCGCAAGGCCTCTCCGAGATGAAAGCCGATCCAGTCTTGCGATGAAGGGTCCTTAAAGCCAGGCGCGCCCAATGCGCGTTGCAGCTTGGCAACGGCCTGTGCAGGCTGCCCGGTGCGGTACAGGAGCACCGCGCGGTAGATCTCGGCCTCTTCTTGGCCAAAAAGTTTTTCGATCTCGTCGCAGTCCTGGCGCGCCGCGTTCATGTCGGCCAGCAGCAGATGCAGCGCGAAACGCCAGGACCAGAATTCGGCCTGCGCGCGGTCCTTGTCGATGGCCTTCTTGATATCTCGCAGCCCGCCATCGAAATCATGGAAACCCTGCTTGACCAAGCCCCTGAGGAAATAGGCCTGCGCCGGCAGTTCGCTGGCCTCCCACCAGGGCGCCAGCGCCGCCCGGGCCGACCCATACCAGCGCAAGTCGCCCTGGCGCAGGCCGAGCACGAAGACGGCTCTTGCAAAGGCAAGCGCTGCATCGAGATTTTTTGGGTCTGCGCGCCAGGCTTGGTCGAGCGCCCGCAAAGCCCCATCGCGCCCCGCTTGGGCATGAACCGAAGCCACCAATCGGTCCGACGGCGCAGGT
>CANHBU010000338.1 GCA_947458345.1 Comamonadaceae bacterium | reverse complement strand
TAGCAAGCCTTACCAAGAAAACTCTATCCAGACTCGCCTGGTACGACTGACGGCCGATGGCTTGCTTGACACCTCTTTTGCAGATCGGGGCGTACTGCGCTTCAACTACCCAGACAGCTCCCTTGATGTCACACAGGATACGTATCAAGACGCCGATGGTCGGTTGATCGTCTTGGGCAATATTTGCATTACCAGCAAGGCCCAGGTCACCCTTGAATGGACACGGCCTTTCTGCGACTGAATGCTGACGGCAGTCTGGCTTCGAGCTACAGCGGTTCAGACGTTTTACATTTGCCGGCTGCGTACGGCTGGACGGGACAGTTCGGCGTTGACGAAGATGATTCAATGCCGGTGTCGATTCGCCGCGCGGGTGGTTCAGCTTACCTGGGGCCAGTTGTCACTGACCGCCCTAATGGAGCCACCCATGATCGCCCGTAATGGAGCCAGCTGAGGTGCTCGTTTTGGGCTTTTCGGTACCCCGATTTTGACTGGTTTTTGGGAGCTCTTTTGGGGTGCTGTCTGGGGGCTTTCAATTTGTTGTTTTTGCCACCCCTGGGTAGGGGGCTGTGGAGCTTGTGGGCAGCCGCCGACCGGTGGGCAAGGTGTGGGAAGCACGAAGTGGTTTGCACACCTTGTCCACGGGGGATCGCGCTTGCGCGATCAGGCGGGAATCGGCGCAGCCGACTGTCCATCAAATCCACAGCCTGACTCGCCTACGACTTTGATTTCTGAGCGGCCTTGACCGGCATTGGCGGCGCCCCGGTTCTGGGCGTTCGGTGGCTCGGGCCATCGAGCGTGACCGTGTAGGCGCCATGCTTGAGCCGGTCGATGGTGGCTGCGCCAAGCAACTTGTTGTCGGCAAAGGCCTCGTGCCATTCGTCGACCGCCAGGTTGCTGGTGATGAGGATCGGCAGCTTCTCGTAACGCTGGGCGATGATCTCGTGCAGGTCGTCGTCCTGAGGTGAGCCAATGGGCTTGAGGGCGAAGTCGTCGAGGATCAACAGGCGGACTCGGCACAGCATCTTCATGCGCCGGCCATGCACGCCCGATAGGCGCGAACGGTGCAAAGCAGCAAAGAACTGCGACTGCGTGGCAAAGTGCACCTCATGGCCCTGACGGACCGCTTGGTGGCCGATGGCCTGCGCCAGGTGGCTCTTGCCGGTGCCCACCGGCCCGACGATGTGGACCGGCGCGTTCTCGTGGATGAAGCGACATGTCAGCAAGTCGTTGATCAGGGCGCGGTTGAGGGACGCTGCAGCATTGAAGTCAAACTGCTCGATCGTCTTGGTGCTGTGGAATGCGGCCATGCGAAGGCGACGTGCGAACCTGGCCTGATCGCGCCGTGCGAGTTCGTCTTGCACCAGCAAGGTCAGGAACTCGGCGGGTGCGAGTTGCTCGGCCAGTGCCTGGCGGTTGCGGGTTTCCAAAGAGTCGAGCATGCCCGACAGGCGCAGGCTCTTGAGCATGGGGGTGAGTTCGGTAAACGGATTCATGGTCTGGGTCTTGTCAATGCAGATCGAACGATTGCTGGGCGGTAGCAGGACGGTAAAACCGTGATTTGCCCTGGTACACCGGGCTGGGTGGGGCGATGGGCTGAGGGACCTGATCCAGGCCCTTCTCGAGCATCAGCCGTGCCGTTCTGACCGAGACAATGTCGGCCTCGTGCATGCGCTGGCAGGCCACCTCCAGCCTATCGGTGCCAAACTGATCGGCCAGGCGCAGCAGCCCTTGCACGCCGCGCAGCCGGTCGAGCACCCGGTCTGCGAACATGCGCTCGACCAGTGCCAGGCAGGCCGGGCCGACGGCTTGGGCCTGTTCGAGGCAGTAGCGCGGGGTGCGCATCTTCCAAGCCTGCGCTGCCGGCGGCAGGTGATCGTCAACGCTCGATCGGTACCCCCGTTTACGACCGCGTACATGGCTGGCCACGAGTTGGTGGTCGGCATCGAAGACCTCCACCATGGCGGAAGTCGCACGCACATGAACTTGCGTACCGATGAGCCGGAAGGGCACCGAGTACAGGCCGTAGTTGAACTGCACATGGGTGTCGCGGTGCACCGCGGCCTTGACCCAGCAGCACACGTCGGGCGCGCGCTCGGGCAGCGGCAGCAGCGCAGCGCGCTCGAGTTCGAACAGCGCCAGCGGTTGCTCGCGCGTGCTGCCGTGAATGCGTCGGCCGGCCACCTCCATCACCCACTGGCGGGCCTGCCGGTTGAGGTCTTGCAGGTCCACGAACTGCCGCAAAGGCAGGAAGTTGCCCTTGACGTACTTCACCCCGGACTCGACGATCCCCTTCTTGGCCGCGTCGGCCGGCGGACAGGGGCTGACCACAAAGCCGTAGCCCTGCGCGCATTCGGCGTACGCTCGCTGCACTTGGGGGTCATCGAACACAGCGCGGGTGATGGCGCACTTGGGGTTGTCGATGATCATGCGCCGCACCACACCACCGAAGTGCCGCAAGGCATGGTGGTGGCACCTTTGCCAGGTCTCGGACGTCTGGTCCAACACGAACTCGACGTACTGGTGGCGGCTAAAGCACAGCGTCATGACGAAGAACCACGTGCGCACCATCTGGCCGCTGTCGGGATCTCTGACCTGAGGGCCGGCACCGAAGTCCACCTGCGCAGCCTCTGCGGGCGCGAAGTCCAGGATCATCGTGGGCTCAACCTTGGTGTCCTTGAAACGACGCAGGAAGCGCCGTACCGCGCTGTAGTGCCCGGCAAATCCATGGTTACGCTGCAGCGCGGCGTGGATCGCCACACCTTGTACACCCTGGTTAAACCACTGCTCGATCATGTCGGCGTAGGGCTCCAGGCTGGAGCTCTGGGGCCTGATCACCGGTCCCCCCTGGGCCCGCTTGTAGGCTTGAAGTGCTTGCAGCAACTGTGCCTCTGGCGGCAGCGCCAGCGTGGGCTCGAGCCAGCCCTGCTGCTGGCCCAACACGCGCAGGATCGACAGCTTGTGCCGCCCAAGGACACCGTCTCGACTGATCTGGCGATCTCGCTCACCACGGCGCATGCGGTACAGCGCCTCTCGATATTCATGCATCTCGATTCTCCGGTTTGCCATGGTCTGCCTGCTCAAAAAAGCGGCAAGTATGGCGGGTTAGGAAAGAACCGAAATGCCCAGACGAGACCCTCTACGCTGGCTCCATTACGCGATCACGGGGTGGCTCCATTAGCCGATCCCCGAATGGCTCCATTAGGCGATCATGGATTGGCTCCAATGCCCCGATCCTGAAATGGCTCCAATGGGGCGATCGCTGACAACCCGGGCCCGAGGTCATGTAGACCGGGTGGCCGTAGGGATTCGTGCGCCGATCCACGTCGGGGAAGGG
>CANHBU010000337.1 GCA_947458345.1 Comamonadaceae bacterium | reverse complement strand
GAATCGTGGGATACAGGCCGGTCGAGAAATGGTAGCGCTTGGGCAAGAATCCATGCTGGCCGAACAGAAAGTCCTGTCCCAGTCCCTGCAGGAGCTGCGGGGCATGGTAGTCGCCATAAATGCTGCAGAACGTCGGCAGCACATCGAGCCTGCCTTCGATGCCTTCGGCCGCCACTCCGGCGGCATACAGTCCCAGGCTGCCCCCCAGCGGGGTTCGCAGCACCACATGCTGGCGCGGAGCCTGCGCGATCAGGCCCGTGCCCATGTCGGTTGCAATCGACAAGGCCAACGCGGCGCGCGAGGCATCGAGCTGCATGATGCTGGCCGCGCTGGCTGCCGTGGCCAGCGCATGGACCGGGGAGGTGAAGGGAATCTTACGCCCGCTCACCGGCAAAATAGCCGAGCCGACGCGCACGCCCACTTCGGTGCCTGCGATGAAGGCGCAGAGCAGTTCGGCGCCGCTGCAGCAATGGGCTTCGGCCATGGCCAGCGTTGCCGGGAAAACCACCGCGCTGAGGTGCGTGCGCGCCGGCCAGCTCCAGTCGTCACCGTGGGCCATCATGGCCGATCCGCTGGTCACCAAGCTGGCCAACTCCGGCGAGGTCCGCTCTCGCGTGCCCAGAATGCGCGCGCGCGGCGCCGCTCCTTGCCGCTGCACGTAGCGCAGCAGCGACTGGCGGCCTGGGTTGAGCGCAGGGTGGTCCGCCACCAGAATCCCGCCGATGATGTTGAGCACGGCCAGCTTGGCCAATGCGATGGTCGGCTGGGGAACATCCTTGAGTCGCAGGCTGGCCGAAAAATGGCCCAGGGCCTCAAGTTCAGACGCGGGTTGTGTTTGCATGGAGGGGACCGCTCGTAAGTGCTGCCGTCCCGTTGGTCCGGCACAAGACCACAAGACCGATTGTGCGGAGATCGGCGACCTCTTGTGGAGCGGGTTTGCCCTCAGAGCAGCATGACGGCCGGGGGCGGGTGTGCTCGAACGCCTTCAAGCACCAGCGACCGGACGCCCACTGCGGCGCCAGTTGTAGGCGCTGGCACGTTTGAGCGAAGGCATCTGCTTGGCCAGGTCAAAACATCTGCCTGAACAAGCCAAATGCTTCTCAATGATGGCTGCTGTTGCCAGCCGTCTGGCTTAAATCGGAGTAGCGAACGAAAAATCCTGGTCGGGGTGAGAGGATTCGAACCTCCGGCCTCTACGTCCCGAACGTAGCGCTCTACCAGGCTAAGCTACACCCCGAAAAGCCTGCCATTCTAGCAAAATGACCCGCTCATGAACTGCTGAGACTGCGCGCAGAGCCAGGCTAGCGAGGTCGGGCGCTATCAACCCATGCGGGTGTCACAAACAGGGGGCCAAGGAGGACTTGGGCCTGTTCGGCTCAGAGCCCGGCCCCTGTTCCCCCGCCGGACTCGTCCCAAAAATCCCGCCTCCCTTGCTCAGAGGCCCACGCGCCGATGGCGAGCCCCGTTTGGCTTGAAGGGCCAGAACGGGCCTTAGGCGATGCAGGGAAAACCACGATCGGAGCGCCTCTGGATTTCAGTATTCCCCGCCTGGACTCGCAGGCAGGACGGCCTGAAAGTTTTTCGACACGCCCGTCACGCTCGGCACCCAATCTTTTCCACAAAGCCATGCCCTGCCGCAGCTTCGAGGCCCACCACCACTTCTGGGACTTATCGCTGCAAGTGTTCATTGACCTGTGCTCGGTGCTGATGTTCGGTCTGATCACCGCAGCGTCGGTGATTTCGATCGGGCAGAACCTGAACAACCAGACGGCCACACTGGAGATGCCTCACTGGCTCTTCATGACTCCGCTGTGACTGGCCATGGCCATGCTGACCCTAGATCACGCGCTGCAGTTGCGGTGCACACTGCGCCAAGGCCAGGCCAATGAAAAACAAACAACGCTGGCATGAATAAAGAAAGCACTTAATGAACGGACTTCTGGTCGTCTTGTCCTTCCTGGGTTTATTTATGCTGGGGTTTCCGGTGGTGCTGGCCATCGGCCTGCCGAGCATCGCCTATCTGTTGCTCAACGATTTGCCGCTGCAGATGGTGGCCCAACGCACCTTGTACGCGCTCGACTCCTTCCCCCTGGTGGCGGTTCCGGTATTCATTTTTGTGGGTAGCCTGATGAACGGAGCGGGCATTTCCAAGGTGATCTACCGCTTTGCCGATACGGCGGTGGGTCGGCTGCCGGGAGGTCTGGCGCAGGTCAATATCTTCGGCAGCCTGGTTGTCGGTACGGCGCGGCTACCCGCGCGCTCAGTCCTGGCCGACGCTGGGGCGTTTGTGGGCCGGTTTTCTGCAGGCTCTGCCCGCCCTGATGGCCCCGGTGATTTTGATCGCAGGCAGGCTGGTTTACACCAACCGAAATCGCCGCGGTCACCGTGGCCTACGCCCTCTTGGTCAGCGCGCTGCTTTACCGCGAACTAACCTGGCAACGCCTTCTCGATGCGGCACTCGGAACCTTGCGCGCCTCATCGGCCATCTTGCTCATCGTCGCAATCGCTGCTTTGTTCGGTTGGGTGCTGTCGGTCGAGCAGATCCCACAGGCGATCACCAAAATCATGCTGTCGATTTCCACCGACCCCTTGATCCTGCTCTTGCTCGTCAACATGTTGCTTGTGGTGGTCGGCATGTTCCTCGATAGCGCCACCGCCATCTTGGTGATCGCGCCCATCATCGCTAAGCCGCTGGTTGCGGCCGGGGTCGACCCGGTGCACCTGGGAATGGTGGTTGTGTTCAACCTGATGATCGGTCTGGTCACACCCCCGATGGGCTTGGCCTTGTTTTTAGTGGCCGATATCGCGCAGGTTAAGATGAAAGACATCCTGCGCGAGATGATGCTTTTGTCGATATGAAACCCAAGATCGCTCTTTTCACTGGAGACCCCGCCGGCATCGGGCCAGAACTCGTCGAGAAACTGCTGGCCGACCCCGCCACCCTGGCCCGGGCCGATGTGGTGCTCATCGGTCAACGCGGCCAGCTGCGCGCTCCCGATGGCGTGCGCTGGCACAACTGGGCGGGTGCGGATGCACCAGCCTTTGAGCGTGCTCAGGCGCGCGCTGACAACGGTCTTTTCATGTTGCAAGGTTTGGAGGTGGGCGCCAAGCTTGCTGCCGCGGGGCAAGCTGACGCTTTTTGTTTTGCGCCACTGAACAAGGGCGCGCTGCGTGCGGGCGGCATGCACCAGGAAGACGAGTTGCGCTGGTTTGCCGAGTTGCTGGCTTTCAAGGGCATCTGCGGCGAGCTCAACGTGCTCGAAAATCTCTGGACGGCGCGTGTGACCTCGCACGTGGCGCTCAGTGAGGTCAGCCACCTGCTTTCAGCCGACGGCGTGG
>CANHBU010000336.1 GCA_947458345.1 Comamonadaceae bacterium | reverse complement strand
GTGGGCCCAGGGCATCACGGGCTTTACCGTCGTCTTTGCCGTCGGCCAGGTGGTCGGCCCAAGCGCCGTCGGCCTGATTGCCGACGAAGCGGCGGGCCTGGCCGGTGGCCTGCTGGCCTCAGCCTGCGTGCTATGGATCGGCAGCGCCGTGGCGCTGCTGCAGACCAAGACTCGGCCCTGACAACACCTGGCCCTGGCAGTACCCGGCTCTTTGCGGTGGCGCACCCGGCCTAGTCTGCCAGCACCAGGCCTTCGCGACGCGGATCGGCGCCGCCCACCAGGCCAGCTGGCGTGCGCACGATGCCTTGCAAGCCACTGGTCATCTCGATGGCTTGGACCTCGTGGCCCATGGCGCCAAGCGCCTGGCTGAGCGACTCGAGCACGCTGCCTTTTTCGATCTCGGTGGCGCGGTTGCGGCTGCCACGATTGGGCAGCGCAATGGCCTGCTGGATGTCGAGCTTCCAGTCGATCACGCCGACAAGCGTCTTGGCCACGTAGTTGATGATCAGGCTGCCGCCGGGCGAGCCGGTGACCATGAACAGTTCCCCCCGGGGATCGAAGACCAGCGTGGGCGCCATGCTGCTGCGCGGGCGCTTGCCCGGCTCGACCCGGTTGGCCACCGGCCGTCCGCCATCATTGGGCGCCAGCGAAAAATCGGTCAGTTGGTTGTTGAGCAAAAAACCGCGCACCATGATGCGGCTGCCAAACTGCGCCTCGATGGTGCTGGTCATCGAGACCGCTCGGCCGCGGCTGTCGACCACCGACAAATGCGTGGTGGCCGGCACCTCTGCGCTGGCGTCCGGGGCGGCGGTCATCGACCAGCCCGGCGGCACGCCATGGCTGGCGCGGCCCATGCTTCGCCGCGCATCGATCAGCTCGCTGCGCGAGCGCAGGTAGGCCGGATCGACCAGGGCCTGTGTGGGCACGGTGACGAAGTCGGGGTCGGCCACATACACATCGCGGTCGGCGTAGGCCAGACGTCCGGCCTCGGCCAGCAAATGCACCGCCTGCGCCGAGTCGGGCGCCAGCGCGGCCAGATCAAAACGCTCGAGCAGGCCGAGCATGGCCAGCACCGCCAGGCCACCCGAAGACGGCGGCGGCATACCGCAGACCGTGTGGCCACGGTAGGGCCCGCACAGCACCGGTCGCTGGCGCGCGCTGTAGGCCTGCAGATCGTTCTCGCTCAAGTCGCCCGGGCGGCGGTGGCGCGCCACCGCCGCCACCATGTCACGCGCGATCTCACCGCGGTAAAAGGCTTGGACGCCCTCACGGGCCACCCGACGCAGCACCTGGGCGAGCTCGGGGTTGCGCAAGAGCGCGCCAACGGCCAGCGGCTGGCCCGCTGCATCGAAAAAATAAGCGCGCGCGGCCGCATCGTTTTTGAGAAAGGGGTCGGAGGCGATCAGCTTGTGCAGGCGCTCGGAGACCGCAAAACCCGATTCGGCCAAGGCGATAGCCGGCTCAAAAAGACGGGCCCAAGACAGCACGCCGTGACGCCGATGGGCCAGCTCGAGCATGCTCAGCAGCCCCGGCACGCCCACCGACAAACCGGAATGGACCGCCTCGGCAAAGGCCATCGGCCGCCCATCGGCCGTGAGAAAGCGCTCCGGCCGGGCCGCCGCCGGCGTGGTCTCGCGCCCGTCAAAGGCACTGAGCTCGCGGCGCTGGGGGTCCCAGGTGAGCATGAAGGCACCGCCACCGATGCCCGAAGACTGCGGCTCGGTCAGATTGAGCACCATCGAGGCTGCAATGGCCGCATCGACGGCGCTGCCGCCTTCGCGCAAGATGTGCTGGGCGGCCGTCGACGCATGCCGATTGGCTGTGGCCACCATCTGCTGGCGCCCGTGTACCGCCTGGCGGGCGGTCGAACCGGTGGCCGCCTCAGGCGCTGCACCCTGCCCCCAGGCCAGGCCCGTGGCCCCGGCCATCAGCACCACACCGGCGGCCCAGACCGACCAGAGCGCCCTGACTGGGTTCAAGGCAATGCGCAATCGATGGGTCATGGCTACGCTCAGGGCTTTTTGTCCGGGATCACCGCATTGACGACGGCGCCCACGGTTTTGACACCGGTTTTGGCCACCGTCGCCACGCCAGTGACGGCCAGGTCGGCCACGGCCAGCACGGCGCAACCGGAGAGACAAAAGGACAGCAGAACAAGGGCAATGGCTCGCATGAAGATCCCAAAAGGTGGGTTGAGAAAATGATTTGTTATATTTTGATCCATGCTGACGAGTTTTAAAAATTTTGCTTTATTGGCGTTACTGGGCCTGCTGCACTTGCCCGGCCTGGCTGCACCGGGGCGGCATGCCCTGATCATTGGCATCGGCCAGTATTCGGCCGCCTCGGGCGCCTCGCCCTTGCTGGGCGTGCCCAAAGACATGGACAACGCGCGCAAGATGGCGCGCGCCATGGCAATCGACGAGCGCGATATCGTCGAACTTCGCGATGCGCAAGCGACCCGCAAGAACATCGTGCAGGCGCTCGAAAAGCTGCGCCAGCAGGTGCAGACGGGCGATCAGGTGCTGATTTACTTTTCCGGGCATGGCACGCGCTTGAGCGCGGGCAACAGGTGCATGGAAGGCCTGATCACCTATACCCCCGGTGCCTACACGGTCGCCGATTTGCTGACCGAAGAAGATCTGGCCCGCTACACCCACCCGATCAGCGAGAAGGCCGACAAGCTCATCACCCTGGTCGACTCCTGCTTTTCTGGCGGCGTGCTGGGCTCGAAGACGCGCTCGCTGGCCCAGGACCTGGGCTTGCGTGCCAAATTCAGCCCGGGCGGCGGCGAATGCTCGGTCGCGGTCAATGACCGCAACACGCGCAGCTTTGCGCCCGTCATGAGCCGGCTCGGCGCCGCGCAGGAAAATTTTGTCCAGATCGCGGCGGCCAACTACAACGAAGTGTCCTGGGACTTCCCCTCGCTCGGTGGCCTGGCCACGCACAGCCTGGCGCAGTGCCTGCTCGGCGAGGCCAAGGACCTCAACCGCAGCGGCGCCGTCTCGCTCGACGAGATCCGCCAGTGCGCACAAGACAAGGTGGACGAAACCATGCGCCCCTTCGCCAGCCGGGGGCAGAGCAGCTCGACCATCCAGGTGCGCGGTGCCCGCAACCTGATCGTCGTGCCCACCCGGCCGCAAGCGGCGCCCACCGCGGTCGCACAGGCCACGCCAGCCCCCACTGCGCAGGCCTTGCGCGAACCGCAGCGCCCGAGCGCTGCGCCCAATCCTGCACCCGTGCAAAGCCAGGCGCCGGCTCTGGTTCAGGCACCGGCTCTGGTTCCGGCACCGATTCAGACTCAAGCACCGATGCAAGTGCAAGCGCCGGTTCAGACTCAAGCGCCGGTGCAAGTGCAGGCGCCGGT
>CANHBU010000335.1 GCA_947458345.1 Comamonadaceae bacterium | reverse complement strand
GCCCGAGCGGATGGCTCGGCTGCTTGGTGTTTGGAGTGCCTACACGCCCCTGGGCACTGCCCTGGCTTTGTTGGCCGGGCCCTTGTTCATCCCCTGGGCCGGATGGCCCGCCTGGTGGGATTTTTTTGCGGTGCTCAGTGCTGTGATGGTGTTGTGGCTTTATCGCGTTTTGCCGAGCGATGCGCCGTCTGCCGGTCCGGTACCTGGGCTGGGCCGGGCATTGGCGGCCACGCTGGGGCGGCCGGGTCCCTGGCTTGTCTCATCCATGTTTTGCGTCTACTCGGCGCAGTGGCTGGCCATGATGGGATTCCTGCCTTCGATTTATGCCGAGGCCGGGATATCGGGCGCTTTGCTTGGCGTGCTTACGGCTGCGGCGGCGGCCGCCAATATTTTGGGCAATGTGGCGTCCGGGCGGCTTGTCCATGCCGGCTACGGCGCGCATTGGCTTTTGTGGTCGGGTTATGGCGCTATGGCCTTGGGCAGTGCCATCGCTTTTTCAAGTGCGACCGAGGGCTGGCCCTGGCTGAGGTATGCAGGGGTACTGCTCTTTTCGAGTGTGGGTGGGCTGGTGCCGGCCACCTTGTTTTCGCTGGCCGTGCGTTTGGCCCCGAGCGAGCAGCAGATCGCCACCAGCGTGGGCTGGGTTCAGCAGTGGTCAGCGATGGGGCAGTTTTTCGGCCCGCCGCTCGTGGCTTGGGTGGCTGTGCAGTCTGGGGGCTGGCAGTGGACGCATGGGGTGATGGCCAGTTTGTGCGCCCTTGGGGCTGTGCTGGCCTGGGTGACATCGCGCCATTTGGCGCAGCGCGTCAGCCGGTAAGCGCTTAGGCTGCGGTCGCAGTCAGGGACGCTCTGCAAACCCTTGTGATCGCGAGGATTGCTACGCACGGGCCATTGCGAGGAGCGCAGCGGCGCGGCAGTCGCAATAAAGACGCAGTTCTGCAGACGCTACCCGGCCCGCGCAGCGCTCCGGATGGCAGGCTTCCCTTGGCCGCTGTGCCGAGGGCCGGTCTTGGCTCGATTATTCCGGCTCGATCCGGGCTTCGCGGATCGCTTTGGCCCACTTGGCCGTCTCAACCTTGGTGCGCTCGGCCATGGCCGCAGGCGTGCCGGGCGATGTCTCGAAACCCAGGGCCGCGAATCGCTCGAGCAAATCCTTGTCGGCCGCTGCCGCATTGGCCGCGCGGTTGAGGCGGTTGATGACCTCTGGCGGGGTTCCTGCTGGTGCGAACAGCGCGAAGTAGGCGATCAACTCGTAGTCTTTGAGGCCCAGGGCCTCGTTGACCGTGGGCAACTCGGGTATGGCCTTGGCCCTTTGCATCGACGTGACGGCCAAGCCCCTGACCTTGCCCGCCTTGACCTGCGGCAGCATGACCGCAAAATCGGCGGTGAACATATTGACCTGTCCGCCGATCAGGTCGGTCATGGCCGCTGGCCCCGCTTTGTAAGGCACATGAGTCATCTGAATCGCAGCCATGCTGCCCAGCATTTCGCTGGACACGCGCTGCGAGGCGCTGGCGTGGGCGAAAGTGACCTGCCCGGGCTTGGATTTGGCCAGGGCCACGAAGTCGCGCAGGCTCTTGGCTGGCACATCGTTGTTGACGGCCACAATCAGCGGAACCGAGCCCAAAAAGGCGATGGGCGCGAAAGCAGTGTCCTGGTCATAGGGCAGCTTTTTCATCAGGCTCTTGAGCGCTGCATTGGTGCTGTTGGTGCCCACCAGGATCGTGTAACCGTCGGGCGCCGACTTGGCCACTGCATCGGCCCCGAGCATTCCGCTGGCGCCCGCGCGGTTCTCCACCACGATGGTCTGTCCCAGGTTCTCAGACATCTTTTGTGCAAACGCGCGCCCGATCTGGTCGGTGGCGCTGCCCGGCGCAAAGGGAACGATGGCCTTGATGGGCTTGGTGGGATAGGCTGCAGCAGCCGGCGCTTGAGCGTGCGCCCAGCCTGAGGCCAAGCCTAGCGTCAAAGCGAAGAGGGCAGAGAGACGAAATCGCATGGCAACTCCATAGTATTGAACAGGCCCGATTGTGCTCATTTGGACGTCAGCGCCTGTCGGGATCTTCCCTGAACCCTCCTTTAATTCGGCTCACCACCTTCATTTAATTGGGGTCAGACCCCAATTAAGTTAATAATTGGGGTCAGACCCCAATTATTAGGCTGGCTGCAGCTCAGCAAGCCGACATTGACTATGGCAAGACAAGCTCGTTTGACCATCCCCCACTATCCCCATCATGTGATCCAGCGGGGCAATAACAAGCAATCGATCTTCAGGGACGACCGAGATCGTGAGCGCTTGCTATCTTTGTTGCATGAGTATTCGCTCAAAGCGCAAGTTGCGGTTCATGCCTACGTCCTGATGGACAACCACTTTCACCTCCTGCTCACACCCGAAGACTCAAAGGGCCTGCCTGCGATGATGCAGGCGCTAGGTCGCGCGTATGTCAGGTATTTCAATACCCGGCATGGACGTACCGGCACCTTGTGGGAAGGGCGCTATCGCAGCAGTTTGATCGAAACCGAGCAATACCTGCTCAACTGCATGGCCTACATCGACCTCAACCCGGTACGCGCTGGCATGGTCAGCGAGCCCGCCCAGCATCCATGGTCAAGCCATCGGCACTTCGTTGGGCTCAGTTGCGACAAATTGGTGACTCCCCATGCACTGTTTTGGAGCCTAGGTAACACCCCGTTTGCCCGGGAGGCGGCCTACGCTCAATGGGTTGCGGCCGGCGTGCCCGATCAGCGTCGTGCCGATTTGACTCGGGCGCTGTTGACAGGATGGGCCCTGGGCTCGCCTGATTTCATCGCCAAGCTCGAAGGTGCCACCCAGCGCCGAGTGTTGCCGGGTAAAGCGGGCAGGCCACCGGGTAGACGGCCCCAGGCCTAAGGTAGGCGGGGCTGTATTGGGTTGATTGAACTCTCGAAATTTGATCTGTCCCCAATTTTCTTAAAATCGCCCTGGGACCAAAATAATCTGACTCTGACCCCAATTATTTTGTTTGGCATTGTTGTTGCAAACGTTTATGCTCCGCGGTTCGATTTTTTGACGATAAGGGTTTGCCATGAGCAGCGCCACCGAATTGGAGCTTACGCAAAAGCTGGGCTTGTACAGCCCCCAGCATGAACATGATGCTTGCGGCGTAGGCTTTGTTGCCCATATCAAGGGCAACAAAAGCCATGACATCGTCAAGCAGGCGCTCAAGATTCTGGAAAACCTGGACCATCGGGGGGCGGTTGGAGCCGATGCCTTGATGGGCGATGGCGCCGGCATCCTGATTCAGATGCCCGATCAGCTCTACCGCGAGGAGATGGCCCGCCAGGCGGTGGTGCTGCCGGCGTTTGGAGAGTACGGTGTGGGCATGGTGTTTTTGC
>CANHBU010000334.1 GCA_947458345.1 Comamonadaceae bacterium | reverse complement strand
GGGAGACTCTCTTATTGGCTGGCAGCGGCGGCCCTTCTAACCTTCAACCACGCATAAAGCGTATTCGGCGCGACATCGAGCAGCTTGGCCACTGAGCGCTTGTCGATGCCCTTGGCGAGGTACTCGTCGATCTTGTCGGCGTGAGCGTCCAGGCGCAGGCTGCGGGCCGGGCCGCTAGGCCGGCCGAGCTTCATGCCGTCGGCCTTGCGCTTGGCCAAGGCCTCCTTGGTGCGGGCGCTGATGAAGTCGCGCTCGATCTCGGCCACCAGGCCGAGCACGGTGGCCACGATCTTCGATTGCATGGTGTCGTCGAAGACCAGGCCGGTCTTTGCGACATGAAGATGGACCCCGCGCTCGATGCACTCGCGGCTGATCTCCAGCACCTGCAGCGTCGACCTGGCCAGCCTGGAGACTTCAGCGACGACGATCACATCACCGCGCGCCGCGCGCGTGAGCAACTGGCCCAGCGGCCTGTCTCGCCAATCTGTGCGGCCGCTGGCCGTGTCCTCGATGAACACCGGCGCCAGAAGCGCCCGGTCGGCGCAGTAGCGCACGACACCATGACGCTGGTTGGCGACATTTAGGGTCTGACTCCCTGGTCAGTCAAAAGTTGGTGCCTTGGTCAAATCTGTGTCGGCGTCGCCCCCTTCAAGCCCCTACCCCCTCTTCAAGCCCCTGCGGTACTGGATCGCCTCGGCCAGGTGGGGCGCTTCGATGGACGCGCTGCCGGCCAGGTCGGCGATGGTGCGTGCGACCTTGAGGCAGCGGTGCAGGCTGCGGCCCGACCAGCCCAAGCGGGTGGCCGCTTGGTTGAGAAAAGGCCGGGCGCCCTCGTGCAGCGCGCAGTGCTCGTCGAGCTGTTGGACACTCAGGCTCGCGTTGCTGACGCCCTGTCGGGCTCGGGCCATGTGGTGCGCAGCCTGCACCCGGGCGGCAATCGCTGCACTGGCTTCGCCCCGCCTGCCCGCCTGCACCAGCTCATCGGGAGGCAGGGCCGCCACCTCGACCTGCAGATCGATGCGGTCGAGCAAGGGGCCGCTGATCTTGCCCTGGTAGCGCGCGACCTGCTCGGCCGAGCAGCGGCAGGCGCGCACCTGAGAGCCCAGGTAGCCGCAGGGGCAAGGGTTCATCGCCGCCACCAATTGAAAACGGGCCGGAAACTCGGTGCGCTGGGCCGCACGGGCGATGTGGATGCGACCGCTCTCCAGCGGTTCGCGCAGCGCCTCTAAAGCGGCTCGCGGAAATTCGGGCAGCTCGTCAAGGAACAGGACGCCGCCGTGGGCCATAGAGATTTCACCCGGCCGCGGCGGTGAGCCACCACCGACCAAGGCCACCGCACTGGCCGTGTGGTGCGGCGCACAGGTGGGCCGCTGGGCCCAGCGCTCGGGCGCAAATCGGCCGGCCAGCGAGGCAATGGCCGCGCTCTCCTGCGCCTCCTGCATCTCCATGGGGGGCAACAGGCCGGCCAGGCGCTGCGCGAGCATGGACTTGCCCGAGCCGGGCGGGCCCATGAGCAGCAGGCTGTGGCCGCCAGCGGCCGCCACCTCCACCGCACGACGCGCGGCGGCCTGGCCTTTGACATCGGCCATATCGGGCTCGGGCGGCGCAGGCGGGCGCTGGGCCGCGCTGACCCGCGCCCAGGGCTCATCGTGCGGGTCGGGCAGAAACTGCCGCACGACTTCAGCCAGATCGCCGGCAGCATAGACGCGGGCATCGCTCACGCAGGCCGCCTCCTGCGCGCTGGCCGTGGGCAAAACCAGCGCGCGGTCATGGGCTTGGGCCGCGGCCAGGGCCATCGCCAGGGCGCCGCGCACCGGGCGCAACTGCCCGCCCAGCGACAGCTCGCCGGCAAATTCGAAGGCCTCAAGCCGGGCCGCATCGAGCTGGCCAGCAGCGGCCAGGATGCCCAGGGCAATCGGCAGGTCAAAGCGGCCGGAGTCCTTGGGCAGGTCGGCCGGCGCCAGATTGACCGTGATGCGCTTGTTGTTCGGAAAGTCCAGGCCGCTGTTGGCAATGGCCGAGCGCACCCGCTCGCGCGCCTCCTTGACCTCGGTGTCGGCCAGGCCCACCAGCGTGAAATGGGGCAAGCCATTGGCCAGGTGAACTTCCACCAAAACCGGACGGGCCTGCAGTCCCAGCAAGGCGCGGCTATGCACAACAGACAAGCTCATGGCCCAAACCCATCTTTAAATGCGCCAAAACGGTGCACAAATAAGCACCGCTTCGGTGCGCGCAAGCGAGTCGCCCGCCTGCTCAATGTAGGCGCTGGCGCGAGAAAAAGCGGCTCTTACTCAAGGTCGGCCCCGCTACGGCAACCATTCTTTGCAGAGCAGCTGGCGGGCAACAAGCTGGCCACTGGCACGGACTCTGCTTGGAGGGCCTCACACCTGTCTTCTAAGCGTGCCAGTGAGAAAGGAAATCCGGACATGAAACTCGTCACCGCCATCATCAAACCCTTCAAGCTCGACGAGGTGCGTGAAGCGCTTTCGGCCATGGGCGTGCAAGGCATCACCGTGACCGAAGTCAAGGGCTTCGGGCGCCAAAAAGGCCACACCGAGCTCTACCGCGGGGCCGAATACGTGGTGGACTTTTTGCCCAAGGTCAAGATCGAAGCGGCCGTCTCAGAGGACCTGGTCGAGCGCGTGATCGAGGCCATCGAAGGCTCTGCCCGCACCGGCAAGATCGGTGACGGCAAGATTTTTGTGTACGACCTCGAGCAAGTCGTGCGCATTCGCACCGGTGAAACCGGCAAAGAAGCGCTGTAAGGCGTTCAGGCTGCAAATTCAGAGAAAGAACTTCACTGCCATGAAAAAACTACTCGCCTCCCTGGCCTTGGGCCTGAGCCTGCTAACCAGCAGTGTGTCCGCCCTGGCCCAAACGCCCGCTCCTGCGGCGCCCGCTGCTGCACCGGCTGCCGCCGCTTCGGCCGAAGCGGCCAAACCGGCTGAGGCAGCGCCCGCTGCCGGCGCCCCTGCCGCTGCCTCTGCAGCGCCGGCTGCAGCAGCACCGGCTCCCGTGCCCAACAAGGGCGATACCAGCTGGATGATGACCTCCACGGTGCTCGTGATCCTGATGACCATCCCCGGCCTGGCCCTGTTCTATGGTGGCCTGGTGCGCAGCAAGAACATGCTGTCGGTGCTCATGCAGGTGATGGTGACCTTCTCCATGATCGCGGTGTTGTGGGTGGTGTACGGCTACAGCCTGGCGTTCACGGAAGGAGGCGCCTTCTTTGGCGGATTCGACCGCTTCATGCTCAAGGGCATCTGGGACAACGCGGCCGGCACCTTTGCCAACGCCGCCACCTTCAGCAAGGGCGTGGTGATCCCTGAGATCGCGTTTGCCGCTTTCCAAGCCACCTTTGCAGGCATCACCTGCGCGCTGATCGTGGGTGCTT
>CANHBU010000333.1 GCA_947458345.1 Comamonadaceae bacterium | reverse complement strand
CGCGCAACGCCAACCCCACCCGTCAGCGCAATCGCTGCGCCATCACGGGTCGGCCGCGTGGCACCTTCAAGCAATTCGGTCTGGCGCGCGCCAAGATCCGCGAGATGGCCTTTGCGGGCGACATCCCCGGCATCACCAAGGCCAGCTGGTAAAGACAGGCAGGAGATAACAACATGAGCATGAGTGATCCCATTGCCGACCTGCTGACCCGCATCCGCAACGCGCAGATGGTGGCCAAGCCCACGGTGAGCGTGCCCGCTTCCAAAGTGAAGGTGGCCATTGCCCAGGTGCTGAAGGACGAGGGTTATATCGACGGCTTCCAGGTCAAGACCGAAGCCGGCAAGTCCGAACTCGAAATCGCGCTGAAGTACTACGCGGGCCGTCCGGTCATCGAGCGTATTGAGCGCGTCAGCCGCCCTGGCCTGCGTGTCTACAAAGGCCGCGACGCCATCCCCCAGGTCATGAACGGCCTGGGCGTGGCCATCGTCACCACCCCGAAAGGCGTGATGACCGATCGCAAGGCGCGCGCCACCGGCGTGGGCGGCGAAGTGCTGTGCTACGTCGCCTAAGGGAAGGAACAGAACCATGTCCCGTGTAGGAAAAATGCCGGTCGCCGTCCCCCAAGGTGTGGACGTGTCGATCAAAGAAGACCAGATCAATGTCAAGGGTTCGGGCGGCCAGCTGTCGCTCGCCCAGAACGCACTGGTCAAAGTCAGCAACGAAGGCGGCAAGCTGACCTTCGTTCCGGCCGACGCCTCCCGTGAGGCCAACGCCATGAGCGGCACCATGCGCCAGCTCGTCAACAACATGGTCGTCGGTGTGACCAAGGGCTTCGAGAAGAAGCTCTCCCTGGTCGGCGTGGGCTTCAAGGCCCAAGCCACCGGCGCCAAGCTGAACCTGGCGGTGGGCTTCTCGCACCCCGTCAACAAGGACATGCCCGCAGGCATCACCGTCGCCACCCCCGCTCCGACCGAGATCGTGATCAAGGGTGCTGACCGCCAGCGTGTGGGCCAAGTGGCCGCTGAGATCCGTGCAATTCGTCCGCCCGAGCCCTACAAGGGCAAAGGCATCCGCTACGCGGACGAAAAGATCACGATCAAAGAGACCAAGAAGAAGTAAGGGGCCGCACGATGTTGACCAAAAAAGAGCAGCGCCTGCGTCGCGCCCGCCAGACCCGGATCCGCATTGCCACGCAAGGCGTTGCGCGTCTGACCGTCAATCGCACCAACCTGCACATCTACGCCAGCGTCATCTCCGAAGATGGCAGCAAGGTCGTGGCGTGCGCCTCGACGGCTCAGCCGGACGTGCGCAAATCGCTCGGCGCCTCCGGCAAGGGTGGCAACACCGCTGCCGCGCAGATCATCGGCAAGATGATCGCCGAGAAAGCCAAAGCCGCCGGCATCGAGAAGGTCGCCTTCGACCGCTCGGGCTTCGCCTACCACGGCCGCGTCAAGGCGCTGGCCGATGCCGCCCGTGAAGCGGGCCTGCAGTTCTAACGCACACGGATACACAAGATGGCAAAAATCATCGCAAAGACGCAAGGCGACGGGCCGGAAGACGGCATGCGCGAGAAGATGATCGCGGTCAACCGCGTCACCAAGGTGGTGAAGGGCGGCCGTATCCTCGGTTTCGCAGCACTGACCGTGGTCGGCGACGGCGACGGCCGCGTGGGCATGGGCAAGGGCAAATCCAAGGAAGTGCCGGCTGCCGTGCAAAAGGCCATGGAAGAGGCCCGCCGCAACATGACCAAGGTGTCCCTCAAGAACGGCACCATTCACCACGCGGTGCATGGTCAGCACGGCGCTGCCCGCATCATGATGATGCCCGCGCCCAAGGGTACCGGCATCATCGCCGGCGGCCCGATGCGCGCCGTCTTTGAAGTGATGGGCATCACCGACATCGTGGCCAAGAGCCACGGGTCGACCAACCCCTACAACATGGTTCGCGCCACCTTCGACGCGCTGCGCAATTCCACCACCCCTTCGGAAGTGGCGGCCAAGCGCGGCAAGTCGGTCGAAGACCTGTTCGCGGCCTGATCGGAGTCCCCTCATGTCAAACCCCCAAACCGTCAAGATCCAGCTGGTTCGCAGCCCGATCGGCACGAAGGAATCGCACCGCGCCACCGTGCGTGGCCTGGGCCTGCGCAAGCTCAATAGCGTGAGCGAGCTCAAGGACACCCCGGAAGTGCGCGGCATGATCAACAAGATCAGCTACCTGGTCAAAGTTCTCTGACCCGGTCCAAGAGGCACACCATGCAACTCAATGACATCAAGCCCGCAGCGGGCGCCAAGCATGCCAAGCGCCGCGTCGGTCGCGGCATCGGCTCGGGTCTGGGCAAGACGGCCGGTCGCGGCCACAAAGGCCAGAAATCCCGCTCCGGTGGCTACCACAAGGTCGGTTTCGAAGGCGGCCAGATGCCGCTGCAGCGTCGTCTTCCCAAGCGCGGCTTCAAGTCGCACCTGCTGAAGTACAACGCCGAGATCTCCCTGTCCAAGCTCGAAGCCCTCGGCGCTGCCGAAGTCGACGTGCTCACGCTCAAGGCCGCTGGCCTGGTGCCTGAGATCGCCAAGGTGATCAAGGTCATCAAGTCCGGCGAGATCAAGCGCGCGGTCAAGCTCACCGGCATCGGTGCGACCGCCGGCGCCAAGGCCGCCATCGAGGCAGCCGGCGGCAGCCTGGCCTGATTCGGACCCCAGAGAAGGTAAACCCGCGTGGCCACCAGCGCAGCTCAAATTGCAAAGACCGGCAAGTTCGGCGACCTGCGTCGCCGGCTTGTCTTCTTGCTGCTCGCGCTGATCGTCTATCGCATCGGTGCGCACATCCCCGTGCCCGGCATCGACCCGGGGCAGCTGCAGTCCCTGTTCAAGGGGCAAGAGGGCGGCATCCTGAACCTGTTCAACATGTTCTCGGGTGGCGCGCTGTCTCGCTTCGCGGTCTTTGCGCTGGGCATCATGCCCTACATCTCGGCCTCCATCATCATGCAGCTGCTCACCTACGTCGTCCCGACGTTCGAGCAGCTCAAGAAAGACGGCGAAGCCGGTCGCCGCAAGATCACCCAGTACACCCGCTACGGCACCCTGGGCCTGGCCATCTTCCAGTCGCTGTCCATCGCGATCGCCCTGGAAAGCTCGCCTGGCCTCGTGATCGATCCGGGCGTGGTGTTTCGCCTCACCGCTGTGATCAGCCTGACCGCCGGCACCATGTTCCTCATGTGGCTCGGTGAGCAGATCACCGAGCGCGGCCTGGGCAACGGCATCTCGATCCTGATCTTCGCCAGTATTGCCGCGGGCCTGCCCAGCGCGATTGGCGGTCTGCTCGAGCTGGTGCGCACCGGTGCCATGAACATCCTGGTCTCGCTGCTGATCGTCGCCCTGGTGGTGCTGGTCACCTACTTT
>CANHBU010000332.1 GCA_947458345.1 Comamonadaceae bacterium | reverse complement strand
GATCCCGCTCGATCTGCGGCGCACCAGCGGCTTTCTCACCCACCCGGTGTTCAACACCCACCACAGCGAAACCGCCATGCTGCGCTACATCCGCCGCCTGTCGGACAAGGACCTGGCGCTTGACCGCACCATGATCCCGCTGGGCTCGTGCACTATGAAGCTCAATGCCACCAGCGAGATGATCCCCGTCACCTGGCCGCAGTTCGCGCACATCCACCCCTTTGCACCGAGCGATCAGCTGCACGGCTACGCCCAGCTCGACCGGCAACTGCGCCAGTGGCTGTGCGAGGCCACCGGCTACAGCGGCATCAGCCTGCAACCCAACGCCGGCAGCCAAGGCGAGTACGCCGGCCTGCTCGTGATCAAGGCCTACCATGAAGCGCATGGCCAGGGGCACCGCAACATCTGCCTGATTCCGGCCAGCGCCCACGGCACCAACCCGGCCAGCGCCCAGATGGTGGGCATGCAGGTGGTGGTGACCGCCTGCGACGAGCGCGGCAATGTGGACATGGCCGACCTTCAAGCCAAGTGCGAACAGCACAGCGCCCATCTGGCGGCCGTGATGATCACCTACCCGAGCACGCACGGCGTGTTCGAGACCCAAGTCAAGCAGCTGTGCGAACTGGTGCACCGCCATGGCGGGCGGGTGTATGTCGACGGCGCCAACATGAACGCGCTGGTGGGCGTGGCCGCACCCGGCGAATTTGGCGGCGATGTGAGCCATCTGAACCTGCACAAGACCTTCTGCATTCCGCACGGCGGCGGCGGCCCTGGCGTCGGCCCGGTCTGCGTGGTCGAAGATCTGGCGCCCTTCCTGCCCGGCCACGCCACGGGGGGGCTGCCGGTCAACGGCGTGGGCGCGGTATCAGCCGCGCCCCTGGGCAATGCGGCGGTGCTGCCGATCAGCTGGATGTACTGCCGCATGATGGGCGCCGAAGGCTTGCGCCACGCCACCGAGGCGGCCATCTTGGCGGCCAACTACATCAGCCGCCGGCTCGCGCCGCACTACCCCACGCTTTACGCCAGCGACAGCGGCCATGTCGCTCACGAATGCATCTTGGACCTGCGCCACTTCAAGGACCGCTGCGGCGTGATGGCCGAAGACGTGGCCAAGCGACTGATGGACTACGGCTTTCACGCGCCCACCCTGTCCTTTCCGGTGGCCAACACGCTCATGGTCGAGCCCACCGAAAGCGAAACGCTGCAAGAGATTGACCGCTTTATCGACGCCATGATTGCCATCCGCGAAGAAATTCGCTTGGTAGAAAACGGCGTCTGGCCACAAGACAACAACCCTCTGAAAAACGCACCGCACACCGCTGCAAGCGTGCTGGCCGAACCCTGGAGCCACCCCTACAGCCGCGAGCAGGCCGCTTTTCCGGTGGCCAGCCTCAAACAGGGCAAATACTGGCCGCCCGTGGGACGGGTGGACAATGTCTGGGGCGACCGCAACCTGTTTTGCAGCTGCGTGCCCGTCTCCGAACTTGAATAACACCCCCCATGAAAACCATTTTTGTGATCGCCACAGGCCTTGCGTTGATCGGCTTGACTGCCTCCGCGCGGGCCCAAGCCGCCAGCGAAACCCTGCCCTCGGGCGTGACCATCGTGCACACCACCGTTGGCACCGGCGCTGCGCCCCAGGCCAGCAATACCGTGCGGGTGCACTACCGCGGCACCCTGGCCAATGGCCAGGAATTTGACAGCTCCTACAAGCGCAATGCGCCGGCGAGCTTTCCGCTGGGCCGGGTCATCCCGTGCTGGACCGAAGGCCTGCAAAAGATCAAGGTCGGCGGCAAAGCCACGCTGACCTGTCCGCCGGCTACCGCCTACGGCGATCGGGGCGCGGGCGGCGTGGTCCCGCCCAAGGCCACCCTGACCTTCGAAGTCGAACTGCTGGCCATCGAGCGCTGAGCCATGGACAGCGCGCTGGCGTGGACGGCGCTGCTGGTGCTGGCCTACTTCGGCCTGCTGGCCTGGAGCCTCAAGCACCGCGGCCGCACGCTGCAAGGGCCCTGGTTTTTTTTCCTGCGTGCGTTTTTTCCGAACTGGAAGTTTTTTCATGCGGTCGGACGCGCGCCCCGGCTCTATGTGCGCTGGCAAAGCCAGGACGGCCAGTGGCGCGACTGGCAACTGGTCTACCCGCGGCTGCGCCGGCAACTGAGCCATCTGCTGGACAACAGCGCCGTCAACCTCGCCTTGACACAGCAAAACCTGGTCGACCATCTGGCGCAGGACATCAACGACCTGCCCGAGGGCCAATCGATCAGCACTTGCGTGAGCTTTCAGCTCGTCAGCCGCTTGGCCCGCGAGGCTGTTGTGGGCGGGGGCTGGGGCAGCCAAGCCATGCTGACCCAGCCCACTGGGCCGGCGAGCGCCTGGCAAATGGAGCTGCGCATGGAGCGGCCAGCGCTGCCAGGGCAAAGCGCCGACAGCGTGCTGATGCTGCGCTCGGCCGAAATGCCGGTCCAAAGCCCAGGCTGAGCGATGGAGCTGGCGGTCAGGGCCTTTGAGGTGCTGCTGGGCTGGAGCCTGCTGCTGCAAACCCTCGAGTACCTGCGGCTCATTGGGCTCGACCGCGTCAGCCACTGGCCGGTGCAGCGCGCCGAATTGCCCACACGCCCGGCCTGGCTGCGCCCACTGCTCGATGCGCTGATGCAGCCCGGCGCCTACCGCGCCATGCTGCTGCTGCGTCTTGTGCTGTCGGTGCTGCTGATGGCCGGCCTGCTGCCGCTGATGGGCGCGCTGCTGCTCTTTTTGATCGCGCTGGTGCTGCTGATGCGCTGGCGCGGCGCCTTCAATGGCGGCAGCGACTTCATGACGCTGGTCGGCCTGAGCGGGCTGCTACTGGCCCATGGGCTGGGCGCTTTGACCGACCCAGAGCTCGGCTGGCGCGCCGGGCTCTGGTATGTGGCACTGCAATCGGTGAGCTCTTACTTCGTCTCGGGCTGGGTCAAATTGCTGCGCCCCGAATGGCGCAACGGCTCGGCCCTGCCGGCTTTTTTGGACAGCGGCGTCTACGGGCCACTGCCCGAGCGCAGCGTCTTTCGAAAGCCGGCTGTGGCGCGCGCGGTCAGCTGGGGCTTTACCGTCTGGGAGGGCTGCTTTCCCCTGGCCCTGCTCGATGTGCGCCTGGCGATCGGCCTGTGCGCCAGCGCCGTGGTGTTTCACTTCCTCGTCTTTTGGTACTTCGGCCTGAACCGCTTTTTTTGGTCCTGGCTGGCCACCTTCCCCGCCGTCATTGGGTGCGCGCTGGCTTAGGGCAGGCTGCATCGCCGCGGGGGCGCGGCTCCCACAACACTTTGACCGCCGCCGCGCTTGGGGCAAGAGCGCCGCCCTCGGCGCGATGCGGCGGACCCTGTAAGAACGTCGGGCTTGAGGCCTCAGGGGCTAGACTTGGCACCATG
>CANHBU010000331.1 GCA_947458345.1 Comamonadaceae bacterium | reverse complement strand
GGGGCCCCAAGGGCCCCGCCGCCAAACGCTCAGACTGAGCACGCAATCAGCGCGAGTAGATGTTCATGCCGGGGAAGAAGAAGGCCACTTCCTGAGCCGCCGTCTCGGGGGCATCGGAGCCATGCACCGCGTTGGCGTCGATGCTGTCGGCAAAATCGGCCCGGATGGTGCCGGCCGCGGCCTTCTTGGGGTCGGTTGCGCCCATAAGGTCCCGGTTTTTGAGGATGGCGCCTTCGCCCTCCAGGGCCTGGATCATCACCGGGCCGGAAATCATGAAATCGACCAGGTCCTTGAAAAAAGGACGGGCTTTGTGGACGGCGTAAAAAGCCTCCGCCTCGCCGCGCGACAGATGGGCCATCTTGGCCGCCACGATGCGAAGGCCGGCGGCCTCAAAGCGGGCGTAGATCTGGCCGACGACGTTCTTGGCCACGGCGTCAGGCTTGATGATGGACAGGGTGCGCTCGATCGACATGAAGGTTCCTTGAGATTTCCGAAAGTTGTGGCCCACAGTGGGCAACCCGGCATTTTAACCGGATTGCTGCGGGTTTCCCCGGGCCCTCAATGACCTGGAGTCAGCAGGGGTCAGCCGCGACCGCCCTTGCGCGGTCCGCGATTGCCGCCGCGGCCCTGGCCGGGGGCCTGCCGCTGCCGGGTGAAAGTGTCGGCGCCAATGTAGCCAAACGAGGTTTTCATGGGATCGGGCTGGCCGGAGCCGCTGCCACCGGCCGTATTGCCACGGCCGGCGCCGCGCTTGGCTTTTTTGTTGCCGCCACCGGGCTGGGCCAGGTTAAAGCCCGGTTGCGGGGTCGATGGGCGCGGGCCCTTGCCCCGGGCACGATTGCGCCGGCCGGCGCCACCGCCGTCGATGCGCCCGGCCTCGTGACGCCCTGGCGGGGGCTGGAATTCGTAAGGGCCGATTGGCTCGCCGTCGATGTCGGGCGCATCCCGCAAATCGGGCGCCTGCGCCATGGTCGGCAAGGCATCGACTGCCCCCTCGAGCGAGCCTTCGAGCGAGCCTTCGAACGAGCCCTCGGCCGTGCCCTGCGCTGCGTCCTCGGCCCGAGCCTCGTTACGAGCCACGGACTGGGGCGGTTTGGCCCGGCCGCCGGAAAGTGGCCCCGAGCTTGAACCCGAACGCACGCGGGGTTCGCGTGCCTCAGCCTGGCGCAAGGCCCGGGTCAGCAGCGCGATGTCGCGCTCATCGAGTTCGACGAAGGCGCCGCGACGCAGGCCCTTGGGCAGCATGAAAGCACCGTAGCGAATCCGGATCAGACGGCTGACCGCATGGCCCACCGCCTCGAACATCCGCCGCACTTCGCGGTTGCGCCCCTCAGCGATGGTGACACGGTACCAACAGTTGACGCCCTCGCCACCGCCGGCTTGCTCGATGGTGCCAAACTGCGCCGGACCATCGTCAAGCACAACCCCGTCGAGCAGGCGCTGCTTTTCAGGCGCGCTCAGCGCCCCGAGCACCCGCACCGCGTACTCACGCTCCAAGCCAAAGCGCGGATGCATCAGCTTGTTGGCCAATTCGCCCGAGCTGGTCAGCAGCAGCAAGCCTTCGGTATTGAGGTCCAGCCGTCCGACCGACTGCCACTTGCCTTGGTAGAGCTTGGGCAGCTTGCGAAAGACGGTCGGGCGGTTTTGCGGATCGTCGTGGGTCACCACCTCGCCGGCGGGCTTGTGATAGGCGATCACCCGCGGCGGCGGCGGCGCGATGCGCACGCGCAGCGGCTTGCCATTGACCTTGACCGCATCGCCAAACTGAATGCGCTGGCCGATGTGGGCCGGCTCATTGTTGACCGAAATGCGGCCTTCCAAGATCAGTTGCTCCATCTCCAGGCGCGAGCCCAGACCGGCTTGGGCCAGCACCTTGTGCAGCTTGGGGCTTTCGGGCTGGGGCGCGAGCACGCGCTTGGGCGACTCGACTTGCGGGTCCTGCTCATCGGCATCGAGTTGGCCCGCCACCACGTCTTCAAATCGATAGCCCACACGCGGCTGGGCGCCCCCCGCGCCACCTCTGGAATCGCGGCGCGCAGGCGCCGTCCCATTGCCGTGCTCGGCCGCTGGTCCACCCACCGAAGCTGCAGGCCGAGTCGACGAGCGGCGGCCGCGGCGACGGGCAGGCCGGCTGCGGCCGGCCTCATCGGACTGAGCCAAAGCCGGTGCGGATGCGTCCTTGCGGCCGGGCTCGACCGCGGCGCGGGGCGGCTCATCGGTGGCCGCAGGAGGCGCGCTAGAGGGTTCGTTGGACTGCATGGGATCTTTCAGGGCTGGGCCACAGGGCCGGTCGGCCCGGCTTGTTCGTCATCTGACGCGTCCCCAGTGGGGGGCTCTTGCGGCTGGACATCAACAGGGCCAGCAGCCTCCTCTGGCGCGGCTTGCGGCGCATCGAAGGGCAAGGCGCCCTCGACATCAGCGACAGGCGGCTGCAGACCTGGGTCGGACAGGGCAAACTCAATTTGCTCAAGCGCAGCGCTGGCGATGCCGCCGGCTTCGAGCGTGGGCAGTTGGTCGAGCGAGGCCAGCCCCAGGTCGTCGAGAAACTGCCGGGTGGTGGCATACAAGGCGGGCCGCCCGACCGTTTCGCGGTGGCCGATGACCTCGATCCATCCGCGGTCCTCGAGCTGCTTGAGCAGCAGGGAATTGATCGTCACGCCCCGAATATCTTCCATGTCGCCGCGCGTGACGGGCTGGCGGTAGGCGATGATGGCCAAGGTCTCCAGGGTGGCGCGGCTGTACTTGGGCGGCTTTTCGGGGTGCAAGCGATCGAGGTAGGGCCGCATCTCGGGTCGGCTCTGAAAGCGCCAGCCCGATGCGACCTGCACCAGCTCGACGCCCCGGCCGGCCCATTCATCTTGCAACTCGGCCAGCAAGCGCTTGAGGGTGTCGGCACCCACGGCGGCGTCGAACAGCAGTTCCATGTCCCGCAAGGGCATGGCCTGGGCTGAGCAAACGAGGGCTGTCTCGAGGACGCGCTTGGCATCCGTCGTGTTCATGTGGTCTATGTCCGAAAGCGGAAAGCCTCAAGACCCTGTACTTGGCCTAATCGGGGGCAGCGCGCCAAAAGGGGAAGCGAAATCAGTTGCGAGACAAAGGTCGCTGCGTTCGGCCGAGAAGAGATCGGGCGTGGCAACTGATGGGCCTCATTGTAGCGCAGCCTCACCCGGGGGCACAGGGCCCAGCTGCAGGGTCTGCAGCGCCTGGGCCATGTCGAGCGGCAGCGGGGACTGCCAGCTCATCGAGCGCCCCCCCATCGGATGGTCCAGGGACAGGCGCCAGGCGTGCAGGGCCTGTCGCTGCAGGCCGGCCAGCGCGGCCCCACCGTAGAGCTCGTCAGCCAGGATCGGATGGCCAAGATGCATCAGGTGCACCCGGATCTGGTGTGTGCGGCCGGTGTGAAGCTGGCAATGG
>CANHBU010000330.1 GCA_947458345.1 Comamonadaceae bacterium | reverse complement strand
TCACCGATTGCAGGCGCTCAGGATGGGTGGCGATGTCGTGCGCCAGGAAGCCCAGGAACTGGCCCAGCACCGGATCGTTGGCCTCTGCGTCAGTGGCGCGTGTCAGTACCACTTCCCCGCTGGGGCGGATGACGTACTGGATCTTGTCGCGCTTACGCAGACGCAGCGCACGGCGAACCGTTTCTGGCACGGTGGTCTGGTAACGGTCGGTCAAGGTGGATTCGGCTTCAAGGGTGGCGGGCATGGCGTGGTCTTGTGCGAGGTGTCTCATGTGGCCATGGTAATGCATTCGCCTTGTCATTGTCAATGCGATTGCATTGTCTGTCGAGCTTGAGAGTTTGACCATCATCGGGCGAATTGCCGCACGCGAGATCCGAGATGAGTTGTCGTGGATAGAGTCCAACCGTGCGTGGCTGCACTAAGAATGGCGGAGCTTGAACCCATGAGTGATTTTTTCCACCCCAAGCTGCAGGCTGTTGAGGCCTCAGAACCGCGAGCGTGTTCCGGGGCAAGATTGGAAGGCAAGACGCCAAGCGTTTTGCAGGCGATCCATTGGAATTTGTTTGGAGGTGGCCAGACGCATGGCGCCGTCGGTGGAGACCAACTGCCTTGTTGAGCCCACCCAATCTGGAAAAACCCGGAACGCCGTCATGTTCAGCTTGCGAACATCAATCTGCCGACGACCATCGGTCACTGTGCAGGTCTGCACCTCAGTCCAGCGTTCATGCTGGGCCCCGTTGACTTCGCCAACCGTGGCGAAGTTAAATACCTGCTCGAGCAGTGTTTTGTCCCTGGCCGTGTACTCTTGCCATAGACGCTGCGCTTCCTGCGTTTTCTCTGCAGCCAGGCGCCGTCGTTCTTCGCCCTCGGCCTGTTGCTCTTTTTGTGCCTGCGCTGCCATTCTGGTTTGAAGGAGCGCATCACCTCGGTCAAAGATGCGTGCCAGTACAGGGTGGGCTTCTTTCCAGATCAGCATCAGCGACAGCGTGGTCGAGTTCCAGTGGCCGTATTGGCCACTGTTGTAATCAAAATCGATGCAGGGCTTGCGAGCCGTGGGCACTTTGAGATCGCTCAGATTGCCCTGGTCGTCGACCGACTTGCGCACCTGATCAATCGGTTTGTGGCAATGGGCCGGCAGGTAGTGGAGAAAATGTTTTTTCAGGATGTTGTAGAGCTCGGGTTGCTCGGTCTCTTTGCCTTGCAGGCAGCGGGCCAGTTGCTCTTCGGCTTTCTTGAGAGCCTGGGGCTCCATCACCAAGCGGCCCTTGGGTATGCCTGCCTCCTCAAATTTCCGGGCAACCCACAGATGGGATGCTTCAACACCGTCCCAGGTCAAGGTGGAGCTTTCGCTGTCAAGCAGTCGATAAGCGTCGGCAGGCCGCTGAAAAAACCGATGCCCTAGCAACTTGCAGATTTCCTCGCTGCTGGCCAGCAGGCCGACCGATCCCATCTTGAGATCGAAGGTCTGCAGGGGTATGAGCAAGGGCTCGGCCGTCTGAGCGATTGAGTTTTTCGCGGCAAGGATCAAACACAGGGCTACCAGCCCGGCCACGAACCGATGACTGCGCGATGGCGCTCGCATTTGAGGGGCTCCGAAAAGGTCAGATCATGAGTGAGGCAGACGCCGAGATTTCTAGTCTAACGGCCCTGTACTTCTGCACTCGTTCTTTGCTGCTTGATCTGAAGGCGCCCAGTTGGGGCTTGTTTGGTCTAGGGCTGGCCTTGCTTTTGATGGTGGCTCATCGGTGAACGCTCGTGGGTCGGCTGCGGTAAATTCGGGGATTGGGTTTGAGACCTGGGCGAAGAACCAAAAACATCCTGTCGCTGGCTGCGGCGTGTTCTGGCCCTTTTGTGATATCTGCGAGTTTCCATTCGGGTGCGTGCCAGTCGCATCTGGGAAAGATCCATCCTATGCGCATGAAAACATTGATTGGTTTGGTTTTCTTGGGCCCGCTTTTTGGTGTGGCCATGGCCCAGGCGCCCACGAGTGCTGCGCCGGTTCGCATTCTGGTGGGTGCGCCAGCCGGTGGCACCACCGACACCATGGCGCGGGCGCTGGCGCAAGCCTTGGGGCAGCAGATCGGGCGTTCAGTGGTCGTAGAAAACAAGCCTGGGGTGGGCGGCAACCTGGCCGCCGAGGCGGTGGCCAAGGCCCCGGCCGATGGCAACACCTTGCTGATGAGTTTTACCAGCCATGCGATCAATGCGTCGCTCTATCCGAGCTTGCCCTTCGATCCCATCAAGGACTTTACGCCCTTGACCATGGTTTCATCCTCACCCTCGGTTCTGGTCGCGCATCCGTCTCTGCCGGTAAAGAACGTGGCCGAACTGGTCAAGCTGGCCAAGGAAAAGCCCGGTCAGCTCAATTTCGCGATTGGCGCCCTGGGTTCTTCACTGCATCTGGCCGGTGACTCCTTCAAGATGAAGGCGGGGGTGTTCATCGTCAACATTCCCTATCGCGGCACCGCGCCGGCTGTACAGGACGTGCTGGCCGGGCAGGTGGAGTTGATGTTTGCTGCCGTCGGTAATGCGCAGGCCCACATTAAAGCGGGCAAGCTGCGCGCCCTGGGCGTGACCAGCCCCAAGCGTTTGCCGGCTTTTCCCGATGTGCCGGCCATCAGTGAAACCCTGCCGGGCTATGAATCGAGCGCCTGGTTCGGCTTGTTTGCGCCGGGGCGCATGAACCCAGAATTGGCCAAACGCTTAAGCGATGCGGCGCGCGCAGCGATTCAAAGCCCAGAAGTCAGACGCCGCATCGAGCACGAGGGCGCCGTTCCGGCCGGCAACAGCCCGCAGGAGTTTGCCAAGTTCGTGGAGTCCGAGATTGTGCGGTGGCGCACTGTGGTTCAGTATTCCGGCGCCAAGCCGGAGTGATCGATTTGCAGCAGGCGCGCAAGAGCAGCGGGCACGCTGGAGCCGACCGGCCCAGGCTCAAACCTCAGCGCGGGTTTGATGCCGCAAAGGTATTGATGAAGTCATCGACCTCTTGCGCCAGGGCAGAACCGGCCAGCAGGCCTTGACGCCAGCGAAGGGGAATGGCCTCAAGACCCAGCCAGGCGCCCAGCAAAGCCCCCAGCACCGAGCCGCGGTGGCAGTTGTCGCCGCCCGCATTGGTATTGGCGATCAGCGCGCCCTCAAAATCATGGGCGTAGCGCGCCGCCAAATACAGAACGCTCGGAAACGAGTCTTCGATGTAGCAGGCCGGGCTGTAAAGACCGCCGACCACCCGGGTGGCCGCGTCTTGGTGGTTCGGGGCCTGTCCCAGCAAGGCGCTCAAGCCTTTGCCCAGGCCTGGGGTCTGCGTCTGCAGCAGCGTCGTGAGGGCCGGCGGCGGCGCGTACACCAACTGTGCCAACAAGCGGCAATAGGCCGCAGCAAAGACCTCCAGGGGCTGCGACAGGTGGGTCAGTCGCAGC
>CANHBU010000329.1 GCA_947458345.1 Comamonadaceae bacterium | reverse complement strand
GCACCCCATCCCACAGGCTGTGCCGATGGCGTCGGCGTAAACCCTGATGCCCGGCGCGTCGATTCGCCATGTTCTGTCCCGCGAGGGATTTGTTCTATTGACGGGACATTTCCGAGCATGGAGAATTTCCCGCAAGTAGTTCATGCCCCGTGGCTGGTCGTCGTCAGCGCTGGTCATTGAGCCAAGGTTTCGGACAGCGTCAACCAGGAATTTGCATGTTTTCATTTGAAGCGACGGTCGTCACTGGCAGCGGCAGCGTCAGTCAGCGGTTTCCTGTCAAGCGGATGTACAACTTGGGTTCGGCCACGCGCGAGGCGTCGGTGGCGGTGCACCATCAGGAAGAGGTGGCGCGTGCCGGTGTCACCATTGCGCTGCATGTGCCTGCGCCGCGAATCTATCCCATCGACGCTTTTGCGCTGACCACCGAAGAGGCCATTGGTGTCCATGGCCCGCGCAGTTCTGGCGAAGTGGAGATTGTGCTGGTCATGACAGACCGGCTTTATGTGGGCGTGGGCAGCGACCACACCGACCGTGACCTTGAGCGAGGCAGCATCGCCTGGTCCAAGCAGGTCAATCCCAATATTTTGGCGCCCACGCTCTGGGTCTATGACGAAATCGCCGCGCACTGGGACGATTGCGTGATGCGCAGCCGCGTCGATGGCAGGCTTTACCAAGACGTGGGGGTCAACGCGTTTTTGGCTCCCCTGGATATTTTGAAGATTTTGAAGGAGCGTGTGCCCGGCCTTCCAGCGCGTGACTTTGTGGTCTTTTGCAGCACCATCGTCGCTTTGGACAAGGAATTGGGTTTCGGTCAGCGCTGGCAGTTCGAGATGGAGGACCCCGTCTTGGGCCGCAAGATCAGCCACAGCTATCAGGTCGAACAACTGCTCGATGAAATCGCCGAGCCTTATCGGGTCCCCGTGGTGACGGGCAAGCTCTGAAAGGACTTGCCCGCGCTTGCTTTGTTTTCGCTCGTCAATCCTTTATCTCAGGAGAAGTGTCATGCCCCGCTTTTATGCCTTGCGTCAGGTTTGTACGGTCGGGGCACTTTGCCTGACTTTGGCCGCAGGATCGGCCAGCGCGGCCACGCTGGTGGTTGCGGCCACCAAGACCCCGGGTGGCTTTGATGGCGATGCGCTCAAGCCCAACACCCAAAACGTGGTGGTGCAGGTCTACGAAGGCCTGACCAAGTACGGCTACAAGAAGGACGCCAAAACCGGCCGCATGGTGGTGGACCCGGCCACCATCTTGCCGCACCTTGCGCAGAAGTGGACGGTTTCGCCTGATGGCAAGACCTACACCTTCGAACTGCGCAAGGGGGTCAAGAGCCCATTTGGCAATGAGCTCACCTCGGCCGATGTGGTGTGGGGCTGGGAAAAGTCGCAGGCGCAAAAGCGCACGGGCGCCTTCATTGCCAAGGCGGCGAGCGTCAACAAGGTCGAGGCGGTGGATCGCTACAACGTGAGCTTCACCCTCGATGCACCCAGTGGCATCTTTTTGCCGGCGCTCACGCTCTACACGCCCAGCCTGTATGACTCGACCGAGGTCAAAAAATACGTCACGCCCGAAGACCCTTGGGCGCTCAAGTGGATCGACCAGAACACGGCCGGCTTTGGCGCTTACCACTTGCAAGCCCTCAAGCCCGGTGAAGAGGCCGTGTTCGTTGCGAACCCCAATTACTTTGCTGGCAAGCCCTATTACGACCGCGTGGTTTACAAAGAGGTGCCCAACGCCGGTACGCGCTTTACCCTGATGCGCACGGGCCAGGTGCAGTGGGTCGAGGAGTTGAACCTCAAGCAAATCGCCGAGCTCAAGAAAGACAAGCGGGTCAAGGTGGAGTCTGACGAAGGCTCGGGCCATGCCAGTGTGCGCATGAACCCCACCCTTAAACCGTTTGACAACCCCTTGCTGCGCCAGGCCATCTCCTTTGCCACCGATTACAGGGCGATCAATGGCGCGGTCTTTGAGGGCATCGGCACGCAGGCGCGATCCATCGTGCCGCCCATCGTCCCGGGCGCTGACGTCAAAACCTGGCAGTTCAACACCAACTTGGACAAGGCCCGCCAGCTGCTCAAGCAGGCTGGCTACCCCGATGGCGTTGAGGTGACCCTGGAGTACGCCGCTATTTTCTGGTTCGAAGAGCAGTTGGCCATTCAGATGAAAGATCAGCTGGCCAAGGTGGGCATCCGCGTCAATCTGCAAAAGATCACCGACGCCAACATGCGCTCGCGCACGGCACCGAACAAGCGGGACCTGCCCTTTTTTACCTTCATGGACAACCCGATCGTGCTCGATCCGGTGTATGCGCTGTATTTGAACGCGCACTCCGAGGGAGCTTCGAACCGTAACAACTATGCCAACCCGGAGTTCGACAAACTGGTCGACGCGGCCCGCATTGAGCAGAACCCGAAAAAGCGCATGGAGCTGGTCAACAAGGCCCAGCAGATGCACATCAAAGATGCCAGCTGGATCATGACCATGTACCCGGGTGCGCATGAAGCCATGCCGCCTTGCATGAAGGGCTATGTGTGGCAGCCCGACTACCACGAGCGCTGGCGCGAGCTGAGCTGCAAGTAAGCCTCAGGCGCGGCCAGCAGAATGTGGGTTCAGTTGCTTCGTTTTCTGCTGCGGCGTCTGGCAGTGTCCCTGCCGCTGGTGGTGGGGGTGGTGTTCGTCACCTTCATGCTGGTGCGCATCGGCGGCGGCGATCCGGTGGCCCTGCTGGCCGGGCCCACCGCCTCGGCTCAGGAGCATGCGGCGATCCGCAAGGACCTCGGGCTCGATCAATCGCTGGTCACGCAATTTGGCATCTACATCAGCAAGGCAGCCCAAGGCGACCTGGGTCAGTCTTGGTTGTCAAACCGGCAAGTCGGCGACGAGATCGCCAAGCGGGCTCTGGTGACGCTCGAGTTGCTCTTGTGGGGCGTGGCCATCGGCGCCTTGGTGGGCATTCCCTTGGGGGCTCGCGCGGCGGCCCGAAGAGGCAGTCTGTTTGACCAGGTGGTGCGTGCGGTCTCACTGGCGGGCTTTTCAATTCCGACCTACTGGCTCGGCTTGATTGCCATCTTGATCTTCTTTTATGCGCTGGGCTTGTCGCCAGCGCCCATGGGGCGCCTTGACGCCACCATGATCACGCCCGATCGCATCACGGGCAGTTACTTCATCGATGCGCTGCTCAGGGGTCAGTGGGAGGTGGCGCGCTCGGCATGGGCTCACCTGATGTTGCCGGTCCTGACGGTGGCCGTGGTCGCTTGCGCCCCGATCATGAAGCACACAAGGGCCATTGCTTCGGAGATTGTGGACAGCGAATTCATCCGCTTTGCGCGCTCCAGTGGCCTGGGTGAGCGGCGCATTCGGGGCATGGTGCTGCGCAACAGCATGGTTCCGGTCCTGACCTTCGTGGGCACCGAGATCGTGGG
>CANHBU010000328.1 GCA_947458345.1 Comamonadaceae bacterium | reverse complement strand
GCGCCTGCTTGATGTGGGCGCACAAACTCTGGTTGTGCCTTACATCCAGAACGCCGAAGAAGCGCGCAATGCGGTGGCCTACACCCGCTACCCGCCGCATGGCGTGCGCGGCTACGCGGGCGCGCCCCGGGCCAGCGGCTATGGCCGCATCAAGGACTATGCCAAGCGCTGCTCGGAAGAAATTTGCCTGCTGCTGCAAATCGAAACCATCGAAGGCCTCAAGCATCTGGAAGACATTGCCAACGTCGAAGGCGTCGACGGCGTCTTTATTGGCCCAGGCGACTTGTCGGCCGACATGGGCTATCTGGGCAACCCCAAGCACCCCGAGGTGGTAGCAGCGGTCGACGATGCCTTCAAACGCATCCGCGCTTGTGGCAAAGCCCCCGGCATCTTGATTGGCGACGAAGCCCTGGCCCAGCACTTCATTGAAGTGGGCGGCTTGTTCGTGGCCGTGGGGGCCGACCAGAACCTGCTGCGCGACAGCGCCAGCGCCCTGGCGGCCCGCTTCAAGAAGCCCTGAGGCTGCGCCATGCTCAAGACCCCCGCCTCACCCCTGCGCTTTGACCGCCTGCTGCTCACCGGCGCGGCTGGCGGACTCGGATGCGAACTGCGCCCGCGGCTCAAAGCCTACTGCGACAAGCTGCGCGTCAGTGACATCAACGCTCTGCAGCCCCCACAAGATGCGCCCGGCGAGGAGATTGCGCCCTGCGCGCTGCAAGACGCCCAGGCCGTGATGAAGCTGGTCGAAGGGGTCAGCGCCATCGTGCATTTGGGTGGCGTGTCGACCGAGCAGCCCTGGGAGCCGATTTTGGCGGCCAACATCATGGGCGTGGTCAATCTGTACGAGGCAGCGCGCATCCACAAGGTCAAGCGCATCATCTTTGCCAGCTCCAACCATGTGATGGGCTTTTACCGTCAAGACCAGGTGGTCGATGCCAAGTCGCCGCCGCGCCCCGATGGCTTTTACGGCTTGTCCAAGGCCTTTGGCGAAGACGTGGCGCAGCTGTACTGGGACCGCTGGGGCATCGAAACGGTGAGCATACGCATCGGCTCGTCTTTTCCTGAGCCCAGGGATAGGCGCATGCTGGCCACCTGGCTGAGCTACGACGACCTCGAGCGCCTGGTGGTCGCATGCTTGACCGCGCCGGTGGTCGGTCACAGCATCGTCTACGGCACCTCGGACAACCAAGCCTCTTGGTACGACAACACGCATGCCCGCCACATCGGCTTTCGGCCGCAAGACTCGTCTGACATCTACCGCGCGGCCATCGAAGCACGTCAACCCGTGCTAGACCGCCAAGACCCCGCCGTGATCTATCAGGGCGGTGGTTTCGTGAAAGCCACGCCACACGGCTGAACCGAGGGCGCAAGTCCTGGGGAGGGTCGGCAAACCCCGGTCGTTGCGAGGATTGCCACGGCGCTCCCCTTCGTTGCGAGAGACGCTCGGGAGAGTCTGCATAAGTTCGTCTTGTCGTTGGGATCGCCGCGGCCTACGGCCTTGCAAGGACAGGGTCGTGCAGGCCCTTCCTAGCAAGGGCGTCCGGCAGGGTCGCCACGCTGGCGCTGAGAAAAATTGTGGGCCAGAATGGTGCAGCGCCACAATAAAGGATCGCCATGCTTCATCGCTTCGATGCCGTGCTGCCCATTCGCTACTGGGTGTTGACCGCCTGCATCTTGCTCGCAGCCGGCTCTTTGTTGAGCATGATGCTTTGGCAAGAGGGTGGATGGGTGTTTGTGCTGTCGTCGCTGCTGATGCTGCGCGGTGTGGCCGATCTGGGGCAAACGCAGCATGCGATCACCCGCAACTACCCGATCATCGGCCACCTTCGCTTCTTGCTCGAATTCATCCGCCCCGAGATCCGGCAGTACTTCATTGAAAGCGACCGCGAGGCGGCGCCGTTTTCGCGGGCGCAGCGCTCACTGATCTATCAACGGGCCAAGGGCGCGCCCGACAACCGTCCCTTTGGCACCCAGCTCGATGTGGGCGAGCAAGGTTACGAGTGGATCAACCACTCATTACAGCCCAGCCGCCTGAGCGACGCCAACTTTCGGGTCTGGATTGGCGGCGAGCCAGGCCAGCCATCCACATCGCCCTGCACCCAGCCCTATCAGGCCAGCGTCTTCAACATCTCGGCCATGAGCTTTGGTTCGCTCTCGGCCAACGCCATCTTGGCGCTCAACCAAGGGGCCAAGATGGGCGGCTTTGCCCACGACACCGGCGAAGGCTCGATCTCGCGGCACCACCGCGCCCACGGCGGCGACCTGATTTGGGAGATCGGCTCAGGCTACTTTGGTTGCCGCAATCGAGATGGCAGCTTCAGCGCCGAACGCTTTGAAGAAAACGCACGCGACCCGCAGGTCAAGATGATCGAGCTCAAGATGAGCCAAGGCGCCAAGCCCGGCCACGGCGGCGTGCTGCCGGGCGCCAAGGTCACACCTGAAATTGCCGAAGCGCGCGGCGTGCCGGTGGGCCAAACCTGCGTCTCGCCGGCCGCGCACAGCGCGTTTTCAACGCCGGTGGAAATGATGCGCTTCATCGCCCGCCTGCGCGAGCTCTCAGGCGGCAAGCCCACCGGCTTTAAGCTGTGCATCGGCCACGCCTGGGAATGGTTTGCCATGGTCAAAGCCATGCTCGAGACCGGCATCACGCCCGACTTCATTGTGGTGGACGGCGCCGAAGGCGGCACCGGCGCCGCGCCGGTTGAATTTACCGACCATGTGGGCACGCCCGTGCAAGAAGGCCTGCTGCTGGTGCACAACACCCTGGTGGGTGCAGGCCTGCGCGATCGCATCCGCATCGGTGCGGCCGGCAAAGTGAGCAGCGCCTTTGACATCGCACGCTTCATGGCCCTGGGCGCCGACTGGTGCAACGCCGCGCGCGGCTTCATGATGGCGCTGGGCTGCATCCAGGCCCAGGCCTGCCACACCGGCCACTGTCCCACCGGCGTGACCACCCAAGACCCGCTGCGCCAACGCGCCCTGGTGCCGGCCGACAAGGCCGAGCGGGTGCGCAACTTTCACCACAGCACCCTGCACGCGCTGCAAGAGCTGGTGCAAGCCGCCGGACTCGATCACCCCAGCCAGATCAGCAGCGAACACATCATGCGCCGCGTGGGCGACACCGACGTGCGCCCCCTGAGCCAGCTCATCGTCCACATCAAGCCCGGCGCCCTGCTCGCGAGCAACGCCAAGCTCGAAGGTGTCTGGCGCGACTACTGGCACCGCGCCAGCGCAAGCAGCTTTGCGCTGCAGCCGGGTGCGGAAAGCAAGTCGAGTGGTGAGGGGCGGCGCAAGGCTGTGGCTGTGGTTGCGGATGAGGCGCAGGCGCCCTTGCTTTGATCTTGAAAGCGGCAGTTAGCGGGATGAGCCATCTGCCAAGATCATGGTCTGAGTGAGCTCGCCGACGGGGCCAAACAGGGCCT
>CANHBU010000327.1 GCA_947458345.1 Comamonadaceae bacterium | reverse complement strand
TGTGCTACCCGGGCGACCCGGACCATTCGGTGCAGCAGGCGGCCTGGGAGGGGCCGACCCGCCTGGTATACCGGCAAGGCCGATTTGAGCCCTCAGAGGGCGGCTTGCAGGCTTTGCTGGACGGGGGTTTGACGCCTCACAGCCCCTCCCATTTTAAATAAGCAGTAACCCTTATTTGGCGAAAAAATTTTGTATTAACGCAACATCTCAGGGGAAACCTTAAAAGACTTTGCGTGACGATCCGCTAACCTACATCTCGCAGAACGTTGATTTCATCGATCTGCGTTTTTGAACCATTTGATTTTAAAAGGGTGTCCCATGAAAGTCGTGATTTCCGCCATCATCGCCGCGTTCGCCTTCATCTCCGTGCCCGCTCTGGCCGCTGCCGACAAGGTTGCCGCCAAGGTCGACTGCAAAGATGCAAAGAACAAGGACCACGCTGACTGCAAGAAGAAGTAATTCTTCTCGGCAACAGCCCGAAAGCCCGCTGATGCGGGCTTTTTTTATGGCGCGGGCGCTCAGCGCGCAATAAGCCGCTGGCGCGACTGCTCGAGCCGCTCGTCCAGATAGGCCCCGTAAAAGTCGCTCGCGTAGGCCCCCTCCATCCGCTCGGCCACTTCGCGGCCAGATTGAGCGAAAAACAGCAAAGTCGGGGCGATACCGACCTTCCAGCGCCGAACGAGCTCATCGTGAGTGGTGCTGCGCCCTTGCCAGTCAAGCAGCGTCTGGGCACTGCGCATATCGACCTGCACCATGGCTTGACCGGCCTGCAGCCGCGGTATCAGTTCGCTGCGGCGCACCCGCTCGCAATGCACACAACCGTGCAAGCTGACCAGCACCAGCAGGGGCTGCCTGCGCTGGCGCGCCAGATCGGCCTCCTCGGCCAGATTGCGGGCTGGCGGCAAGTCGGCAGCGTCGGCCCAGGGCGCCACCGCGCACGCAGCCGCAGCCAGGCAGGTGCGTCGACTGATGGGCGCGGGCAAATCAATCCTCCACGGCGATCTGGGTACAGACCGCCCGGCACAAACTGACCACCCGTTGGTTGACGATGCGGTAGTAAATTTGCACCCCGTCGCGGCGCTTGCCGAGCACGCCGGCCTGGTAGAGCGTGCTCAGGTGCTGGGACATATTGGGCTGCGTGGTGTCGATTTCCTCGAGCAACTCGCTGACATTCTTCTCGCCCTGACACAGGCTGCTGATGATGCGCAGCCGCATGGGCGCGGCCATCACCCGAAAGACCTCGGCGGCCTTCTCAAAGACTTCATGGGACTCGGTCAAAGCCGGGTCTTCGGGGCTCAAGGGAGTGGATCGGGCCATGGGCTAAAAAGATGGGTCAGTAAAGACAGGCCGATTGTGCGACACCCCGAGCCTGCGCGGCGATCTTAGGCTGCAAAACCAAGCTGCAGCTGCGGGGCCTGGTTGGCTCAAAACGCCTCTTTCTCGGCCTCCAGATAGGCCAGGCTGACATATTTGCCGATATTGCCCTCAAAGCCCTGCATGGCGGCAGCGCGGCTGGCCACGCGCGGATCGCGCAGCACGGCAGCCTTGGCCTGGGCCTCGCTGGCACCGTCCTTGACGGCCTGCAGGCAGGGCTCCCAGATTCCCGCCATGAACTGCCCGTAGGTGCGCAGCAGGTCCGCTTGCGCCTGGCCGTGGCCGGGCACCCAGAGCTGCTCGCCAGCCGCGCGACTGAGGGCCTCGTAGTATTTAAAGGTGCCCGGGTAGGAGCCTTCGTCCATATTGGCGATGCGGTTGGTCATGGCAATGTCGCCGACCATGGTCACGCGGTCCTCCACCACCTCCACGCACAGGTCAGAGGGCGTGTGGGCGGTGCCATAGTGGTGCAGGCGAAAACGCGTGTCGCCCCAACGCAGCACCTGCCCGTGAACCACCGGTGTATTGGGCGGCACGACCTCGGTACCCAGCGTCGACTGATTGGTCCAGCGCTCGAGCAGGCTGCGCCAGCTGCTGCCGGCCGTGCCTTTGATGGCCTCGATCGTGCTCGGCAGTGCGTGGATCGGCAACTGCGCGCCCCAGGTCTGCGCAAACGCATGGTTGCCCAGCCAGTGGTCGCCATGGTAGTGGCTGTTGAACACCGCCACCACCGGCAAATCGGTGACCCGGCGGATCATGCGGATGGCCATTTGCCCGATCTGCAGCGAACTGCCTGAATCGAGAATCACCACGCCCGCAGAGGTCACCACAAAGGTGACGTTGGACATCATGCCCTGGTTTTGTGGCGTGGGAAAACCGTCGGGGGAGAAAATCATCCACACCCGCTGCGACAGCCTGGTTGGGGCGATATCGGGCACCGGCGGGCCTTCGATAAAGTCGCGAGCCTGCTGCGCCAGCAGCGTGGCCTCGGGGACAGCCAGGGCACCGGCCCACACCGCCGAAGCGGCGAGCCAGCCGCGCCGGCTCAGCTGGCCACCGCTGGCGGGGAGCTTGGCCGGGCGCTGCATCAGGGTGCGTATCCCGGATTGGGCAAGGCGCCAATGACCTTGGGCGTGTTGAGCTGCCTGGGCTTGATGCGTCCGCCTTGCGCCTTGAGCCACTGCTCGACCACGTCCCAGACCTGCGGGTGACCGGCCCGGCGCGCCTCTTCGGCCACCGGCGCCCAACCGGCCACCTTGTAGCGACGCGACGCGTCAATCAACTGCCCCCCCAAGCGCATGTCGCTGATGCGCTGGCCCATGCGAGCGGTCGGATCGCAGCTGTAGGTCAAGCCGCCCACACGCACCATGTCGCCGCCTTGCTGGTAGTAGGGGTCGGGGTTGAACAGGTTATCGCCCACATCTTCGAGCACCGTCTTGATGGTCTCGCCCGTCATCTCGGTGACGGTGGCAAAGGAATAAGTGGTGGCCGTCATATCGAGCAGCCACTCGCGGGTGATGGCCTGGCCCGGCAGCAAGGTCGTGCCCCAGCGAAAGCCGGGGGAAAACGCAATCTGCGCGCCCTGCACTTCCATGAGCGCGTCGACCAGCAATTGGTCGCCCGTGCCGTTGAAATTGCCCCTGCGGTAAAGCAAGCCGTCGGTGACGCCGAGCTGCTGCGTAAGGCGGGTCTCATAGGGCGCCCGAATCCGGTTGATCAGCTCGTCCATCTCCCGATCGGGCGGCAGCATGTTGGCAAACACCGGCAGCAGCTTGTAGCGAAAGTCGCTGACCTTCCTGTCCTTGATCTCGAGATCGAGCACCGCCAGAAACTTGCTGTTGGAGCCCGCGTTGGTGACGATGGTCTTGCCGCTCTTGTTGGCCACGATTGAGGCCACCGGCATGCCGTCATGGGTGTGGCCACCCAAAATCGCGTCGATGCCGCTGACCCGGCTGGCCAGTTTCAGGTCCACGTCCATGCCGTTGTGGCTGAGCACCACCACCACCTGGGCCCCCTTGCCGCGGGCCTCGTCGACCATGGCCTGCATGT
>CANHBU010000326.1 GCA_947458345.1 Comamonadaceae bacterium | reverse complement strand
GGCAGCACCTCGAGCACCATCCAGTTGGGCTTGATGCCCGACTTCTTGAACGCCTCCATCAGCTTGAGCCGCTTGGCGTTTTTCTTGATCTTGATCTCCGAGCCGGTCAGGTCGTTGCGCAGCTTGTCGATCTCGACGTCGAGGTCCAGCCCTTCGAGCAGGTCTTTGATGCCTTCGGCGCCCATCTTGGCTTCGAATTCGTCGCCGTACTCCTTGCGCTTGGCATCGAAGTCGTCCTCGGACATGATGGCAAACTTCTTGAGCGGCGTCATGCCAGGGTCGGTGACCACATAGGCTTCAAAGTACAGCACACGCTCGATGTCGCGCAGCGTCATGTCGAGCACCAGGCCCAAACGGCTGGGCAGCGACTTGAGGAACCAAATGTGGGCGCAGGGCGCGGCCAGGTCGATGTGACCCATGCGCTCGCGGCGCACTTTGGTCTGCGTGACTTCAACGCCGCACTTCTCGCAGATCACGCCGCGGTGCTTGAGGCGCTTGTACTTGCCGCACAGGCACTCGTAATCCTTGATGGGTCCGAAGATCTTGGCGCAAAACAGGCCGTCGCGCTCAGGCTTGAAGGTCCTGTAGTTGATGGTCTCGGGTTTCTTGACCTCTCCGAAAGACCAAGAACGGATCTTCTCAGGCGAAGCCAGGCCGATCTTGATGGCATCGAAATGCTCATCGGGGGTGAACTGCTTGAACAGGTCGAGGAGTGATTTCATGGCTCAAATCCTTAAATTTTGCTCGGTGGGGTCAGCACCGGTGGGCTACGCGTTGCATCTTGAACAGTGGGGGACAGAGCAAATTTGCTGCGCAAATCTTGGTCTGTCCCGCCATTCATCAAGAACGCTCGAGTTCGATGTCGATGCCGAGCGAGCGGATCTCCTTGACCAGCACGTTGAACGACTCGGGCATACCCGCCGAAATGGCGTGCTCACCCTTGACGATGGACTCGTAGACCTTGGTGCGGCCCTGCACATCGTCGGACTTGACGGTGAGCATTTCCTGCAGCACATAGGAAGCGCCGTAGGCTTCCAGCGCCCACACCTCCATCTCGCCAAAACGCTGGCCGCCGAACTGGGCCTTGCCGCCCAAAGGCTGCTGGGTGACCAGGCTGTAGGGGCCGGTGGAGCGGGCGTGCATCTTGTCGTCGACCAGATGGTGCAACTTAAGGAAGTGCATATAGCCCACGGTGGTGGTGCGCTCAAACTTGTCGCCGGTACGGCCGTCGTAGAGCTGAGCCTGGGTGCGGGTGGCCGTCAGACCTTTGGCCTGAGCCGCCGCATCCGGATACGCCAGTTGCAGCATGTTCATGATGTCGCCCTCAGAGGCGCCATCGAAGACCGGCGTAGCAAAGGGCACGCCCTCCTTGAGATTACCGGCCATCTCCAGGATCTGCGCATCGCTGAGGTCCTTGAGTTCCTCGGCGCGGCCGGCCTTGTTGTAGACCTCTTCCATGAATTGGCGCAACTCGGCCGCACGGCTTTGCGCTTGCAGCATGTCGCCGATGCGCTGGCCGATCCCCTTGGCGGCCCAGCCCAGATGCACTTCAAGCACCTGACCGACGTTCATGCGCGAGGGCACGCCCAGCGGGTTCAAAACGATATCGCACGGCGTGCCGTCTGCCATGTAGGGCATGTCTTCAACCGGCACGATTTTGGAGACCACGCCTTTGTTGCCGTGACGGCCGGCCATCTTGTCGCCCGGCTGCAGGCGGCGCTTGACGGCCAGGTAGACCTTGACCATCTTGAGCACACCGGCGGGCAGCTCGTCGCCCTGGGTGAGCTTCTTGCGCTTTTCCTCGAAGGCCAGGTCAAAGCTGTGGCGGGTCTGCTCCATCGAGTTCTTGATCGACTCGAGCTGGGCTGCCACATCTTCGTCAGCCGGACGGATGTCGAACCAGTGGTACTTCTCGACATCGGCCAAATAAGCCTTGTCGATCACCGAACCCTTGGCCAGCTTCTTGGGGCCGCCATTGACGCTCTTGCCCACCAGCAGCTTTTCGATGCGATCGAAGGCATCGGCCTCGACGATACGCAGCTGGTCGTTGAGGTCCAGGCGGTAGCGCTTGAGCTCATCGTCGATGATCTGCTGGGCGCGCTTGTCACGGGTGATGCCCTCGCGGGTAAAGACCTGCACGTCGATGACGGTGCCTTGCGAGCCCTGGCTCACGCGCAGCGAGGTGTCCTTCACGTCGGAAGCCTTCTCGCCGAAGATCGCGCGCAGCAGCTTTTCCTCGGGGGTCAGGGTGGTTTCGCCTTTGGGCGTGACCTTGCCCACCAGGGTGTCGCCCGGCTGCACTTCAGCGCCGACGTAGATGATGCCCGACTCGTCCAAGCGGTTGAGCTGCTGCTCCGACAGGTTGGGAATGTCGCGGGTGATCTCTTCGGCGCCCAGCTTGGTGTCACGGGCCATCACCACCAGCTCCTCGATATGGATCGAGGTGTAGCGGTCTTCGGCCACCACTCGCTCGGAGATGAGGATGGAGTCTTCGAAGTTATAGCCGTTCCAGGGCATGAAGGCGATCAGCATGTTCTGGCCGATCGCGATCTCGCCCAGATCGGTCGAGGCGCCGTCAGCGATGACATCGCCCTTGGACAGCTTGTCGCCGCGCTTGACGATGGGGCGCTGGTGGATATTGGTGTTTTGGTTGGAGCGCTGGTACTTGATCAGGTTGTAGATGTCCACACCGACCTCGCCGGCCGCCGCCTCGTCGTCATTGACGCGCACCACGATGCGGGTGGCATCGACATAGTCGACCACCCCGCCCCGGTGTGCCGTGACCACGGTGCCCGAATCGATCGCGGCCACGCGCTCGATGCCAGTGCCCACCAATGGCTTTTCAGGACGCAGCACCGGCACCGCCTGGCGCGACATGTTGGCGCCCATGAGCGCGCGGTTGGCGTCGTCGTGCTCCAAAAAGGGCACGAGCGAGGCGGCCACCGAGACGATCTGGGCCGGCGAGACGTCCATGTACTGAACGCGCTCGGCGCCACACAAAATCGATTCGCCGTTTTCACGGGCCGACACCAGCTCGCCCGTCAGGCGGCCTTCCTTGTCCAGGGCCGCATTGGCCTGGGCAATCACATACTTGCCCTCTTCAATGGCCGAGAGGTAGTCGATCTGATCGGTCACCTTGGCATCGATCACCTGGCGGTAGGGGGTCTCGATGAAGCCGTATTCGTTCAGACGCGCATACAGGGCCAAGGAATTGATCAGGCCGATGTTCGGACCCTCGGGCGTCTCGATCGGGCAAACCCGGCCGTAGTGCGTGACGTGCACGTCGCGCACCTCAAAGCCTGCGCGCTCGCGCGTCAGACCGCCCGGGCCAAGGGCCGAGACGCGACGCTTGTGGGTGATTTCGGCCAGCGGGTTGGTCTGGTCCATGAACTGCGACAACTGCGAGGCGCCAAAGAACTCCTTGAGCGCCGC
>CANHBU010000325.1 GCA_947458345.1 Comamonadaceae bacterium | reverse complement strand
ACCGGCCCCATGCGGGCTCGCCTGGCCCGTGGCCGGGCCTTCATCGGTTTGCCGCATGGGTGCCGCAGGTCTGAGAGGAGCACACCGAGCTGCGGTGCCGGGCGCGCGCCCACGCATCAATAGCGGTTGACATCCGTGTCAGCGCTCTGGTGGTCGTCTGCCTTGCGAAACATTTTGCGAAAGGCCAGAAACGACAGCACCGAGACCAGCGCAAAGACCAGCAGATCGCGGTTCAGGCTCAGCCCGCCGGTCAACCACTGCACCAGGCCTGCGGCCAGCGCGCCCACCGCCAGGCCGAGCAACAGAAACGATCCGGTCAGCAGCTCAGCCATGCCCAGCACCAAGGCGGCGATCAGGGTCCACTGATAAGCCTCCATGTCAATCCTTGCGCGACAGCTGAGCGACCACGCCCGAGAGCGTGCCGCTGAGGCTGCTGACCACATCGGTGGGCAGCAGCACGATCTTGGCGTTCTGGCCCCGGGCCAATTCCTGCACCGCCTGGGCCTGCACCTTCTTGATCTCGAACTCGACCGCGCTGGCACCGCCGGCGGAGATGGCCTGTGAGACCACGGACACCGAATAGGCCTCCGCATCGGCGGTGATCTTCATCGCCTCGGCCTGTCTCTGGGCCGCATAAAGCTGGGCATCGGCATCGAGCTCGGTGGCCTGCTTTTTGCCCTCGGCCTCACGCACCAGCGCACGGCGGTTGCGTTCGGCATTGAGCTGCAACTGCATGGCCTGCTTGGTTTCGGGATCGACATCGACTTCGAGGATTTCCACCCGGGTGATCAAAATACCCCACTCCTCAGAGACCGATCGCAGATCGCTTTCGATCTCCTCGGAAATCTGGCGCCGGTTGGACTGCACCCCGTCGAGGTCGGTCTTGCCGATGACGCTGCGCACCGTGCCATTGACGATGGTCATGATCGCATCGTCCACGTTGGCGATGCGGTACATGGTCTTGGAGGCGTCGACGATGCGGTAGAGCACCGCCAGCGAGACCGAAATGGTGACGTTGTCCAGGGTGATCGCATTGATCGGCTTGGGCGGCAGTTGCCGCTCCTGAATAGGCACTTTAAAGCGCACCGATTCAAAAAAAGGAATGATCAGGTGCAGGCCCGCCTCGAGCTTGCGGTTGAACTTGCCCAGTCGCTCAACCAGCCAGTTTTCGGACTGGGGCACGATCTTGACGCCCAGCTTGAGCACCACCAGCACCAGCGCCACAAAAACCAGCAACACCGGCGAAGAAAACATTGAGCCACCGTCCATAACAACCTTCCAAAGATGAGTAAAAAATATAACACGCGGCTCTGGCACACTCGGGGCAAATCCCGGGCCATCCCCTTGAGGGTGCGCACGAGGCCAGACCTTGCGGGCGGCCCGCTTGGGCCCCAGGGACGCTGCCTACAATCGAAACCATCGTTGTACCCTCTCTTTCAAAGCCTTCTCCTGCATCACGCTTGTACCTGCGTATGAACCAGATCCTTGCCCGAGCGCCCCAGAGCCCGCGCGAGCCGTGGGCGGCTTGGCTCATGGGCGAGCGAGCGCCCCAGCAGGGGGGAGCTGTGCGCAGCCTTGAAGGCGAGCCGGCGCAATGGCCTGCAGCGCAGGAGGTGGTGCTGCTGGTGCCGGCGGGCATGCTGTCCTGGCACCGCGTCACATTGCCGCGTCTGCCCCGCCACCGCTGGCCGCAGGCGCTGGCTGGCTTGCTCGAAGAGCAGCTGCTGGCCGAAGCGTCCAGCCTGCACCTGGCGGTGGCGCCCGAGACCGCGCCTGGCGTGCCCACTTGGGTGGCTGTCTGCGACAAGGCCTGGCTCGCGCAGGCACTCGAAGTGCTGCACGCGGCTGGCCGAAGCGCACAGCGCATCGTGCCCGAATTCGAGCCCGGGGCACAGAGCTGGCAGGTGCTTGGGCCCGCGCAGGCCGCGCAACTGGTGCAGACCGGCGAAGACGGCGTGCAGGTGCTGCCCCTGCCCGAGCCACTGCTCGAATCTCTGGGCGCCTGGGCACGCCAGGCCGACGGGCCGGTGCCGGCGCTGTGGGCCGAGCCGGCCGTGGCCGAGGCGGTACAGCAGGCCCTGGGCCGGCAGGCCGGCTTGCTGCCGCTGGCCCAGCGCCTGCGCCACGCGCTGGAATCGCAATGGAACCTCGCCCAATTCGACCTGGCCGCCAGCCCCGGCAAGCGCTGGCGTCAGCGCACCCTGCGCGGCTGGCACAGCTGGCGCCAGGCGCCGGCCTGGCGGCCGATGCGCTGGGGGCTGGTCGCTTTGCTGCTGCTGCAGCTCGTGGCGGTGCAGACCTGGATCTGGCGCCAATCGGCACAGCCCCAGCAAGAAGAAATGAAGGCCATCCTGCGCGGCAGCTTCCCGCAAGTCACGCTGGTCATCGATCCGATGCTGCAGATGCAGCGCGAGGTCGAGCAACTCAAGCGTGCCAGCGGCAGCGCCAGCGCCGGCGACCTGGCGGTGATGCTGTCGGTGCTGGCTCAAAGCGACGCACCGGCGCCGCGCCGGCTCGACTACTCGGCCGGTCAACTGCAGTTGGCCGACTGGCCGCTTGAGCCGGCGCGCGCGGCGCAGCTGCAGTCGGCGCTGGCCCTGCGCGGCTATCAGCTGCAAGCCAATGGCGCCCAGTGGCTGATGAAGGTCAAGACGCCATGAGTGCCCTGAGCGCTCGCCCCCGCATCGCCCGGCTGTGGCAAGAGCGCGCGCCGCGCGAGCGCACGCTCATTGTGCTGGCCCTGGTCGCCCTGGCTGCGCTGGCCCTTTGGCAGACCACCGTCGCACCGGCCTGGCGCCTGTGGAGCCGGCCGGCGGCACTGGTGCAAGCGCCCGACCAAGCACTGGCCACCATGCGCCAGCTGCAAACCCAGGCCCAGGCGCTGCGTCAGCAACCCCGCATGAACACCGCCCAGAGCCGCCAAGCTGTCGGCCAATCGGCGCAGGCGCTGGGGGCAAGACTGAGCGGCGAGCAGGGCCAGACCCTGCTGATCGAGCTGCCCGCCACCAGCGCCGCCGCCGTCTTCGGCTGGCTCGAAACCCTGGGGCCGCAAACCGGCGCACGGGTGGTGCAAGCGTCTTTGCAGCAGGCCGAGCCGGGGCTCTGGAGCGGCCGCATCACGCTGGAGCTGCCATGAACACGGGCTTGATCCCCACCGGGAGCGATCGCAGGGCAGCTGCGGGCCGTCCCCCAGCGCGTGCTCCCTGGACGCTGGCCTTGCTCGCGCTGCTGCTCGGAGCGATCACCGGCGCGCTGGTGTACGCCCCGGCCCGCTGGCTCGAGCCCTGGGTAGCGCGCAGCGGCTACCTGCAACTGATCGACAGCCGCGGCACGCTGTGGTCGGGCTCGGCCCGCCTCGTTCTCAGTGCGGGCAGCGGCAGCCGCGAACGCGCCGTCCTGCCCGATCGCGTGCAGTGGCAACTCGCGCTGCGCAGTGGT
>CANHBU010000324.1 GCA_947458345.1 Comamonadaceae bacterium | reverse complement strand
GCCTGTATCGCCACGTCCAGGGCTGTGGTGGGTTCGTCGGCGATCAAGATTTGCGGCTCGCACACCATGGCCATGGCAATCATCACGCGCTGTCGCATGCCCCCAGACAGCTGATGCGGGTACTCGTCCAGGCGCTGGCGCGCTGCCGGAATTTCCACCTGCTCCAGCGCTCGCAGGGCCTGCGCGCGGGCCGCGCCTCGATCAAGTCCCCGATGCAGGCGCACCGATTCAGCGATCTGCTCGCCCACCGGCAAAACCGGGTTCAGGCAGGTCATGGGTTCCTGAAAGATCATGGCCACGCGGTTGCCGCGCAGTTGGCGCATGTCTTGCGCGCTGATCGTCAAGAGGTCTTGCGTCTGCCCGGCTGCATCGCGCAGCAAGGCCTGGCCCGTGCACTGCCAGCGCGCGTTGCGCGCGAGCAGACGCATCAAGCTCAAAGCGGTCAAGGACTTGCCGCTACCCGACTCGCCCACCAGTGCCAGAGTTTGGCCGTCATGCAGATCGAAGCTGACGCCGCGCACCAGGGGCAAGGCGCTTTGCCCTTGCAGCAGCCCTACGTGCAAATCGCGCACCTGCAAACGCGGCGGGTTGATGCTCACGTTGCCCCCTTGAGCCGCGGGTCGAGCAGGTCGCGAACACCGTCGCCCAGGATCTGCAAAGACAGGGCCGTCAACACAATGGCCATGCCCGGAAAGAACAGCGTCCAGACGGCGCGATCGGCGTACTGCGCACTGGCAGCCACCATGGTGCCCCAAGTGGGAATTTCAGCCCCCACGCCCACGCCCAGAAAAGAAAGACCGGCTTCGGCCAGCAGCGCATACGCAAAGATAAAACTGAGCTGCACCAAAATCGGCGACATCAGGTTGGGCAAGATATGCACGGCCAGCAGCCGCGGCGTGCTCACGCCCACCGCCCGCGCCGCTTCGACATAGGGCAACTCACGAATCACCAGGGTCGAGGCCCTGACCACGCGGGCCACGCGGGGCGTGTACACAATGGTCAAGGCCAGCACCACATTGACGGGACTGGCGCCCAAAATCGAGACCAAGGCGATGCCCAACAAGATATCAGGGAAGGCCATCATGGCATCGACGCAGCGCATCAGCGCGGCATCGAGCCGGCTGAAAAATCCAGCCAGCAGGCCCAGCAGCGAGCCGAAAACCACCGCCAGCAGCGCGGTGGCCGCGCCAATGCCCAGCGAATAGCGCGCGCCGTAAAAAATGCGGCTGGTGATGTCGCGGCCGAGCTCATCGGTGCCGCTCCAGTGGCTCCAGTTGGGCGCGCGCAGGCGCTGGCTGACTTTCATCGCCATGGGGTCGTGCGCAAAGATCCACTGACCCAGGGCCGTCATCAGCAGCATCAGGGCGAGCACCACCAGCGCCAGCAGCACCACCCGCCGTGCTGCCAGCGCGCGCAGGGCGCCCGTCCAGTCAGCCATGGCGCACCCTCGGATCGACCCAGACATAGAGCACATCGATCACAAAGTTGATGATGACGTAGACGCCGGCAATCACCAACAGCGCCCCCTGAATCACCGGATAGTCGCGGCGCAGCACCGCGCGCACCACCAAATTGCCCAGCCCCGGGAGATTGAAAACCGTCTCGGTCACCACCGCGCCGCCGATCATCAGCGCCAGCGTCAGGCCCAAGACCGTCAAGATCGGCACCAGAGCGTTGCGCAGGGCGTGCTTGAGGACCACGATGGCCTCTGGCAGGCCCTTGGAGCGGGCGGTGCGGATGTAGTCCTCGCTCAAGATATCGAGCATGGAGGCGCGTGTAAAACGGATGATGAGCGCCGAATTGAGCGTGCCCAGCACCAGCGCTGGCAGCATGAGGTGGTGGATGCGGGTCAGCCAGTTGGCACCCGGGTCGCCGTAGCCGGAAACGGGAAACCAGCCCGCGCCCACAGCCAGCAGCTGAATCACCAGCAGCCCCATCCAGAAGCTGGGCATGCTCGCACCGAGCATGGCCAGGGTGCTAACGCACTGGTCGATCCAGCGGCCACGCCAGACCGCCGAGGCGATGCCGCAGGGCACGCCGATCAGCATGGCCAGGCTGACCGAAAAAATCGCCAGCCAGATCGTCGGCTCTGCCCGCTCCAGCAGCACCTGCGTGACGGGCGCTTGCAAAAAGATCGATTGGCCCAGATTGCCCTGCAGCACCTGAGCGAGCCAAAGGAAAAACTGGGTCCACAAAGGCTCATCGAGCCCATAGCGCTGGCGGGCCTGGGCAATGTCCTGCAAGGATGCCTGGTCGCCCAGCAGCATGGCCATCGGGTCACCGGCAGCCAGGCGCGTGAGCAAAAACACCAGCACAGAGACCAGGGACAACACCGCCAGCATGCCGCCTAAGCGGCCCAGCAAAGTGCGTCCCAGGGCTCCCCAGGACATGCGCGACATCAATCAGCCTGCGCGCTTACTTCGCCAGGCCGGTGTTCCAAAAGAACGGCCAGGTCGATGGCGTGTAGCCCTGCAGTCTGGCCGAGCGTGCCGACAGGCTGCTGAACTTGCCCACATTGATGTAGGGCACCTCGGTGTAGACGGTTTGCTGCACGGCGTTCCACAGCGCTGCGCGCTTGGTCGGATCGCTCTGGCGGTTGAATTCGCCCAGGACCTTGGCTTTGGCGGGCGTGTCCCACCAGCCCGGTGCGCCGTCACCCAATTGCGGCGGTGAGAGCATGGGCTCGGGGAACTGGCCGGAGTGGGTCATGTAAATGTCCCACACCTTGGAGTCGCCGCGGCGCTGTACCAGCGTTGCCCAGTCCACCACCTGCATCTCGGGCTTGAATCCGGCAGCGCGCAACTGCTCGGCCATGACCTGCATCATGGTGTGATGAAACTCAAAATTGCGGCTGGTCAGCAAACGAATAGGCTCGCCTTTGTAGCCGGCTTTTTCAGCCATTTCCTTGGCGCGCTTGGCGTCTTGCTTGTTGTACTGGTCCGTGCCGGCGCTTGAGTAAAACGGCGTGCCTTGCGGGAAGTGGTTGCCCTCGACCGTGAAAAATCGCTTGTCGCCGTAGGCAGCGGTCAGCATTTCGCCTTGGCCAATGGCAATTTGAATCGCCTGGCGCAGGCCCTGGTTGGCCATCACACCTTCTTTGGTGTTGAGCACCAAGTAAGGAAAGCCGTAAGACGGCGTGAGGATGGGCACCACGCCGGCGCCGCCTTTTTCGACGCGCGACAAGGCCTCTGCCGGCAACTGGTCGGCAAAGTGGAACTGCCCGGACAGCGCGCCTTCGACGCGCGTGTTGGCATTGGGCACCGGGGTAAAGCGCAGCTCGTCGAGCAAGGCCTCGCGCTTGCCGCCATAGCCGTTGGCCGGCTCGGTGCGCGCGCTGTAGGCATCAAAGCGCGACAAGATCACGTACTGGTCCGCACGGCGCTCCTTGAACCGGTAGGGGCCGGTGCCGACAAACGAAGCCAGGGGCGTGGCGATGCTTT
>CANHBU010000323.1 GCA_947458345.1 Comamonadaceae bacterium | reverse complement strand
CAGCCCAAGGGCGGGCGGCCCTTTGACAAAAACGCGCTCTATAAGATGCTAAACAACCGCGTCTACCTGGGCGAGATGCACTACGAGGGCGACCGGCACGCGAGTGAGCACGACGCAATCGTGACGCCCGAACTTTGGGCTCAGGTCCACACCGTGATGCAATCTCGCGCTCGGCGCACAGGTGTGAGCACCACCCCGACGGAAGAACAGCAGTTCTGGCTCAAGGGCCTGCTGGTGGGCAGCGATGGCCGGGCCATGACGCCTTCCCTCTCATCAAGCTACCGCGGTCGCCGCTACGCCTACTACGTGCCCCAACAAGACATCGCGGTGGGCGCAGGCGCCTCAGGCCTGCCGCGACTGGCCGCAGGAAAGCTCCACACATCGGTGTGGGCGCACCTTCGATCTTGCCTGCGTGATCCCGAGCCGTGGTTTGAGGCGCTGCCGCCAGCGCTGACTGAACACCCCACCTTTGACCGCCAGTTGATGGCGCAACGGCTGCGAGCCTTTGAGTCCATGCTCGACCAAGTCTTCCCTGCGCATCAGACCCGCGTGTTTCGCCAACTGATCGAGCAAGTCGTGGTGGGCAAGACCGATGTTGCCGTGCGCGTCAGCGCCAAGGGCATTTTTGATCTCATGCTTGAGCTTCTGGACGAGCGCTATCTGGCAGAGCTTGGCAAGGATCAAAGCGACCCAGCCACCGAGTGACGCAGAGAATTTTCATATTTTTCCTTCTCTCTGAGAGTGCGATTTGCGAGGTTGTGATTTCCGCGCGCCTGCCAATGCTGAAATCAAACCGATCGATTCGTCCACCCGTAAGTCATTGATTTCATTGGGCCAGCTGTCCAGGTCTTGTGGACTTCGGCGTGCTGCCGGGGGACAGCCCCACTGAGAGAAATCGGGCTTTGTGAGAGAACCAGGCGCAGAACCGGTCCGATGACCTTGAGGGCGAAGTCCGCAGGATTCCGCATCAACCCGCAACAAACACGGGGCAACACGCGCTCACAGACGCAAAAAAAGCCCCAACTCAGATGAGTTGGGGCTTGGGATCTGGTGGTGATAGGTGGATTTGAACCACCGACATCAGCATTATGAATGCTGCGCTCTAACCAACTGAGCTATATCACCGCAGGGGCCAGATTATAGCGGTTCTGGTCACCGGTGCTTGAAGCGGGCGGCGCGCTTGTTGACGAAGGCGTCCATGCCTTCTTTTTGGTCTTCGGTGGCAAACAGGCCGTGGAAGAGGCGCCGCTCGAAGGTCAGACCTTCGCTGAGCGGGCTTTCGAATGCGCGGTTGACCGACTCTTTGGTGGCCATGACCGCCAGGCGGCCGAACTGGGCGATCTGCAGCGCGGCGCCCAGAGCCTCGTCCATCAGCTTGTCCAGCGGCACCACGCGGCTGACCAGGCCGGCGCGCTCGGCTTCGGCCGCGTCCATCATGCGCCCGGTCAGGGCCAGGTCCATGGCCTTGGACTTGCCCACCGCACGCGGCAAGCGCTGGGTGCCGCCGGCGCCGGGGATGATGCCCAGCTTGATCTCGGGCTGGCCGAATTTGGCGTTGTCAGCGGCGATGATGAAGTCGCACATCATGGCCAATTCGCAGCCGCCACCCAGGGCAAAGCCGCTGACCGCTGCGATCACCGGCTTGCGCACCTGGCCCATTTTTTCCCAGTTGCGGCTGATGAAATTGCGTCCGTAGGCGTCGGCAAAGGTCATGGTGGCCATGGCGCCGATGTCAGCGCCGGCGGCAAAGGCTTTTTCGCTGCCGGTGATGATGATGCAGCCAATGCCATCGTCGGCATCAAAGCCATGCAGCGCCGCACCCAACTCGTCCATCAGCTGGTCGTTGAGCGCATTGAGCTGCTTGGGCCGGTTCAGCCGGACGATGCCGACGCCCTGGCCTTCGGGGCCTTGGGTGCTGATTTCGATGGTCTCGTAGGACATGGTTTCCTCTTCGGGTTCAGGGGGGGTCAGGATGATGTGGGCGCCAACCAGCGCTCAAGGCAAGCGCTGTCTTGCACCGCCAGGCGCCAGGTGCTGCCGGCTTTGGGCATGCGCAGCGGCAGGCGCAGCAGCTGCTCGTCGCGGCAGACCAGGGCTTGCAGCTTCTGGCCGGGCTGGGCGTGCAGCAGCAGGTCGTCGAGCTTGCGCAGGCGCCACAGGCCTGCCGCCGCGGTTTCGATGCCCAGCCACTCGTCGCCTGCGCTCAGGCCGGCCGCCTGGCCAGGCCCGCCGCTGAGCACGGTCTTGATTTTCAGGCCCTGAGTCTCATCGACACGCAAGCCCAGGCGCTGGGCCAGCTGGTCCGGCTCCTCGAGCACCGCCACCCCGTGGGTCTGCAGCAGCTCTTTGAGAGGCAGATCTTGCGTGCCATGCACCCAGCGCTCGAGATCGGCGCCGAAAGAGCGCCCGCCCAGGGCCTGCAACTGGGCCAGCAGGTCGTCTTGCCGCATCGGCCCGCCTTTGCAGTGCTTCCAAAGCGCCCGCATGAGCGCATCGAGGTCACTGGCTGGGCTTGCCCGTCGCAAACTGAGGTCCAGACACAGGGCCACCAGAGCGCCCTTGGTGTAGTAGCTCACCGTGGCGTTGGGCGTGTTTTCATTTTGGCGGTAGTACTTGACCCAGGCGTCCATGCTCGCCTGTGCCACCGACTGAACTTTGCGACCGGGCGTTTGCAAGACCTGGTTGATGGTCTTGCCCAGCAGCTTGAGGTAGGTGACGCTGTCAATCAGCCCCGCGCGGCGCAGCAGCAGGTCGTCGTAGTAGCTGGTAAAGCCCTCAAAGAACCACAGCAGCCGCGTGTAGTTTTCGCGGCTGTAGTCGTAGCGGGCGAACTCGGCCGGCCGCAGGCGCTTGACGTTCCAGGTGTGAAAGTACTCGTGGCTGATCAGCCCGAGCAGTGTGGTGTAGCCTTCGCCGGGCTGGCCGCCCAGGGGCAGGTCTTTGCGACCGCAGATGAGGGCGGTGGAGTTGCGGTGCTCCAGGCCGCCGTAGCCATCGGCGACGGCGTGAAGCATGAACACATAGTCTTTGAAGGGCGGTTTGCCCCTGGCGTGCCAGAAACGGATCTGGGTCTCGCAGATCTTGCGCGTATCGTCCAGCAGGCGCTGGCCATCCAAGCCCTCGGGCGCGCCACTGACCACAAAGCGGTGCGGCACGCCCAAGGCCTTGAATTGGCCGATCCAGAGCCGGCCCAGGGTGACCGGGCAGTCGGCCAGCTCGTCGTAGTCGGCCGCCAGATAGTGGCCGAAACCGCGGCGGTCGATTTTGTGTGGGCGCAGACCGGTGGCCAGCTGCCAGTGGGCCTTGCCCTTGGGCGCAAGCACCTCTAAAGCCTGCGGCTCCTCTTGCCGGCCTTGCACCTGCAGGCACAAGCTGGTGGCGTTGAAAAAGCCGCGCTCGTGGCTGAGCATGGCCGTGCGCACCGACGGATCGTTGGCGTAGACCTGGT
>CANHBU010000322.1 GCA_947458345.1 Comamonadaceae bacterium | reverse complement strand
GAGCCGGTGCGCCAGGCCATCCGCGCGAGTAAGCCTAAGGGCAAGCCCCAGGCCCATGCCAAGGCCTGGCAGGACCTGCTGGGCCAGCACGGCGGCAAGGTGCGCCGCCCGCTGATCAACCTGACCGAGGCCGAACTGGACGCGACACGCCAGGCCTTCCAGGGCTGCGGCCTGCGTCTGGCCTGATGCCAAAGCACGGAGCCCAGCCATGCCCGATGTGAGCTTGCAGGTCAACGGCGAGCACCACTGCGCCTCGCTTGCGGCCGACACTTTGCTGGTGGACGCCTTGCGTGGCCCCCTGGGACTGCACGGCACCCACCAGGGTTGCGACACGGCGCAGTGCGGCGCTTGCACGGTCCTGATGGACGCAAAGCCCATCAAAAGTTGCAACGTGCTGGCCCTGCAGATGCAGGGGCGGGCGCTGCACACCGTGGAAAGCCTGGCCCAGGGCGATGTGCTGCATCCCATGCAGCAGGCTTTTAGCCGCCACCATGCACTGCAATGCGGCTTTTGCACACCCGGCTTTTTGATGCGCGCCGTGGCCCTGGCTGCCGAACCCGAGGCCGCCTGTGATCCCATCGATCCGCAATGGGTGCGTCATGCGTTGGGCGGTAACCTGTGCCGCTGCACCGGCTACGAGGGCATCGTGAAAGCGGTCTGTGAGGGCCTGGTGGCCATGAGGGCAGCCGCCGCATGAGCGCGCTGGAATTCGCGCGTCCGGCCTCGCTGGCCCAGGCCTTGTCCCTGCATGCGCCGGGCGGGCCGGCCGGCGATGGCAGCATGTGGCTGGCCGGCGGCCAGTCGCTGCTGGTGGCCATGAAGCTGGGCATGGCCTCGCCCGACCGGCTGATCGACCTGCAGGATCTGCCCGGACTGCGCGAGATTGGCGAGCAAGACCAGAGCCTGTCCATCGGCGCCATGGCCACCCACGCCGCCGTGGCCGCCAGCGATCTGGTGAGGCGCTGGGCTCCAGGCCTGGCGCTGCTGGCCGGCGGCATTGCCGATGAACAGGTGCGGCAGATGGGCACGCTGGGCGGCTCACTGGCGCACAACGATCCGGCCGCCTGTTGGCCGGCCGGCGTATTGGCCGCCGGTGCCACGCTGGTGACCGACCGGCGGGAGATCACTGCCGACGATTACTTTCGGGGCCTTTACACCACGGCCTTGGGGCCTGGCGAGCTCATTTTGGGTGTGCGCTTTCCCCGGCTGCAGGGCCTGCGTTACCTCAAGTTCGAGCAAGCGGCCTCGCGCTTTGCCTTGGTGGGCGTGGCCGTGGCGCGTGCGCTGGACGGCAGCGCTCGTGTGGCAGTCACCGGTCTGGGTCTGGGTGTGGTGCGCTGGCCTCAGGCCGAGCAGGCGCTCAGCCGCGACTTCTCGCTGCAGGCCCTGCAGAGCCTGGTCACCGAAGACCTTCAGGCCCTGGCCGACTTGCACGCCTCTGCCGACTACAGGCGCCATCTTGCAGGCGTGCTTGCGGCCCGTTGCGTCTCGGCCCTGGGAGGTGGGAGCTTGCCCCAGCACGCACCCCTGGCCCCACGCCGGCGGCCTGCCTTGGTTGCGCAGCACTGCGCCGAGACACTGCCCGAGGACGGCTTGGGTGGCGTGCAGGTGCTCGCTGCCGCGCCCGCCCAGGTGTGGCGGACCCTGCTGGATGCGGGTGCGCTGCGGGCCAGTATTCCTGGCTGCGAGTCCCTGGTGCAGACCAGAGCCGACGCCTATGAAGCCACGGTCAAGGTGGGCCTGGGGCCGCTATCGGTGCGCTTTAAGTCCGAGGTCTTGCTCAGCGACCTGCTGGCGCCGCAGTCGCTCACCTTGGTGTTTCGCGGCAGCGCCGGTGCTATGGGCAGCGGCCAGGGCCAAGCGCGGGTGAGGCTGGAGCCTCTGCATGGGCAGACCCGCTTGCACTGGTGGGTGCAGGTGCAGCTCAGCGGGCGTCTGGCTCAGTTTGGCAACCGCCTGGTTGAAGCCACGGCGCGCAAGCTCGCCGGTGAGTTCTTCGAGCGCATGGGTCAGGCCCTGTCCTCGGGTCAAATCTTCCCTTCTGTGCAGGCCGCGCCCTGGTGGCGTCGTCTGATCCGGTTTTTCTTCTCTTCTCCTGGAAAGTGAGTGTGCCCATGTCGACTTCTGCCGACCCCGTTCGCTTCGACCACTACAGCCGTCCTCTGGGTTTTTCGCAATGGCTGCACACCCACAGCGAGCGCCTCAAGCCGCCGGTGGGCAACCAGCAGATCTGGCAGAACTCCGACCTGATCTGCACCGTGGTCGGCGGCCCGAACGAGCGCACCGACTTTCACGACGACCCCTTCGAGGAGTACTTTCACCAATTCAAGGGCAATGCCTCGGTGCTCATTGCCGACCGCGGCAAGTTCGAGCGCGTTGCCCTGCGCGAGGGCGACATTTTTCTCATGCCGGCGCATGTGCGGCATTCGCCGCAGCGGCCCGAGCCCGGAAGCCTGTGCACGGTGATCGAGCGCAGCCGACCGGCCGGTGTGATCGATGCCTTTGAGTGGTACTGCGCCTCTTGCGGTGGCCTGGTGGTGCGCAAGGAGGTGCAGCTGCAAAGCATCGTGGAGGATCTGCCTCGCACCTATGGGCAGTTCTACGACAGCCCCGAGGCCGACCGCACCTGCCCGCACTGCGGCCAGGTGCATCCTGGCCGCGATTGGCGCAGCTGGCTTGCGATGTGCGCGCAGCGCTTTCCCGCCAGTGTGCTGGCCTGAGGCGGACCTTTCGCTACAGGGGCCCAGCGCCTTTTGCCAGTCTGTCGAGGGCCTCGTCGCTGGTCATCACGTCGCCAAACTGCTGAATGATGTTCTCTAGGGCGCTGCGGTGCTCATCGTCTGACAGCGCCGCGCAGCAATCGGAGATCATGACCACCTTGAAGTCCAGCATCATCGCGTCGCGCGCCGTCGCCTCGCAGCAGATGTTGGTCTTGGTGCCCGCAATCAGGACGGTATCGATGCCCAGGTTGCGCAGCACACGCTCAAGCGTCGAGGCACCGGGCACCAAGGCGCTGTAGCGGTTTTTGGTCAGCGTGATGTCGCTGCTGTGGGTCTGCAAATCCTTCCAGACCTGCTGACGCTCTGGCGCGAGCCCGTCTATGGTGCGCTGACGCACCTCGCCGGCCACGACATGGTTGAAAAACAGCTCCCAGTCACTGCGGCCATGCGCATGGGTGTTGGCATGGAGCACCCAGATCACCGGCACGCCCATGGCGCGCAGGTGTGCAGACAGGCTGTTGATGCCTGGAACGATGCCGCGTGACCCCTTGACCTCTGCGGGCGCGCCCGGCTCGCAAAAAGTGTTTTGCATGTCGATCACGACCAAGGCGGTGGACTTGGGGTTCAGTGTGTCGAACCAGTGCAGGCGCCCGCGCCGCGCCATCACGCGATCGATGATCTCGGGTCTGATCCCAACGGGGTGCATTGAAAAAACCTTTCTGCAGCGAGCCG
>CANHBU010000321.1 GCA_947458345.1 Comamonadaceae bacterium | reverse complement strand
TTGGAGCTCGCCATGAATGTTTCATCTCCGCTCATGCACTCGCAATTTCATCGCCGTCGGCGGCTGATGTTGGCAGGTGGTGCGATGTTGGCCCTGGCGGGTCCAAGCCTTGCGCAGACTGTCTATCCCAGCAAGCCGGTCCGGGTGGTCATTCCGGGTGGCGCTGGGTCAGGGCCGGACACCCTGACTCGGCTGCTGACCAGCAAACTGGCCGAACTCTGGGGCCAGCCGGTCGTCGCAGAAAACGTGGTGGGGGCAGGAGGAAACATTGGCCATGAGCGGGTGGCGAAATCGCTACCCGACGGGCATACCCTGCTCATGGGCATGATCGGTCCGATGGCGATCAATCCGGCCCTAATGGAAGGTCGACTCGGGTTTGATCCCGTCAAGGATTTACAGCCGATTTCTATGGTGGTGCGCTACCCCAATCTGCTGGTCGTTCACCCCAGCTTGCCCTTCAAGGGTCTGTCCGATCTCATCAATCACGCCAAGGCCAACCCGGGCAAACTGCGTTACGGCACTCCCGGCAGCGGGACCACGCCTCATTTGTCGGCTGTGATGCTGTCCCAAATGGCGGGGATCCAGATGCTGGAGGTACCCTATAAATCGAGCGCACAGATGACCACCGACTTGATTGCAGGTCATATCGACCTGATGTTCCTCAATCCTGGCGCGGTCCTGCAACACGTCAAGGCAGGAACAATGCGCGCCTTGGCCATCACCAGCGACAAACGTCAAGCTTACGCCCCAGACGTACCCACGATGGTCGAGTCACGTCTGCCTGGCTATGAACTTTCCTCATGGTTTGGACTGTTCGCCCCGGCTGGCACTCCTGCCGCGGTGGTTGCCAGGGTCAACGCAGACCTGATCAAGGTGATGAGCCAAGCCGATGTGCAGCAGCAGTTGGCGGCCCGTGGTGATGAAGTCTTCCACGGCTCGCCAGAGCAGGCGTCGAGCTACCTGCGTGCCGAGATCGCCAAGTGGGACCGCGTCATCAAGACGGCCCGAATCAAAGCCGATTGAGCTTGCTCGTCACAGGGCTAATCAGCCAGGTCAGCCAGGTGGCTGACGAGCCTGCGGCGCGCGCCCCGGATGTGCGATGTTAGGAGCTTTTGGGCGCTGTCCCAGTTTTCGTCGCGCAGCGCCTGTGTCATGGCCAGATGCTCGTTAAGTGCCTCCTGCCCACGCACTGTACGGTAGCCATCGACTCGTATTTTGAGAATCAGGCGTTCAAATACCGACTCGAGCATGCGAATGAGAACCCGGTTGTTGGCCAGAGCAGCCAGACTCAGATGCCAGTCACGGTCGACCAACATGCGTTCCCGAGTGCTGTCGTCTCGCAACAATTGCCGATAGCGTTTATTGAAGGATTCGAGCCCGCGTAGGTCTGCTGACGACAAGCCCCTGACCGTTGTCAGACGCAGGGCAAACAGCTCCAGGGCTTCACGCAACTCATACAACTCACGAGCCTCATCTTCATCGATCTCGGCCACGAAAAAGCCTCGTCGGGCGATGCGCGTGACAAACCCCTCCTGGTACAGGCGCTCTAAGGACTCTCTTACGGGCGTGCGCGACACCGCCAGTCTTTGCGCTAACTCTTGATGAATAAGCTTGACCCCCGGGCGCAGCTGTCCCGAAAGAATGGCAGTCTTGATGGCCTCGTACACCTGAGCATTGACCGAGACACCTTCCACGGCCGTGACCTTTTTCGCCACCGGATCAGGAGAGGCCCCTAAGGAGGCGAGGCGCGCCACTTATGGCTCTCCTGGCTGATCGTCAGCTGGCGAAGACGGTATATGTAAAGCGCCTTCAGCCACCATGGTGGCAATCTCTGATTCATCAAATCCGAGTTCGCGCAACACCTCAGGACCATGCTCACCTAAATTAGGGGCCGGCCGAGGCTGATCAGGCGTGCTGACCGACCAGGTCATGGGTAAGCGCATGGCGCGCAAGCGGCCTTCGCTGGGATGGTCCACTTCAGTGAAAAATCCGGACTGCTGCAGATGCTTATCGTCCAGCAGGGATTCAAGGGAGTTCAGAGGACCAGCGGGGATGTCAGCCTGCCGCAATAGGCTGATCCAGTCCTCGGTGCTGCGGGTCCGCAAAACCTGTGCCACCCAGGCATAGAGTTCATCTACATGGGAATTGCGATCTCGCATGGTCGCAAAGCGAGGATCTGAGGCCATGTCAGGGCGATCGACCAACCCGAAAAATCGCTGCCAATGTCTGTCTTGATAAATCAGCACGCATAGCCAGCCGTCAGAGGTCGCATACGGGCGACGTGCAGCAGACAACACCCGGTCGTAGCCCGCCGGGCCGAGCGGCGGTTCGTGGGTTCGCCCATACAAGTGATCGGAAAGCACCATGTGCGCGACCGACTCGAACATCGGCACCTCCACATACTGCCCTTGTCCGGTGCGCTCCCGATAGAGCAGGGATGAGGTCACAGCTACCACTGCATTCAGGCCTGCGACCCTGTCGGCCACGGGCGTGGGCACATAGCGCGGCTCCCCGCCGCCGCGCTGGAATAAGCCCGCAATACCGGCCTGACCCTGGATCAGGTCATCGTAGGCAGCCTGACCCGCATAGGGCCCGGCGCTCCCATAGCCTGTCAGGGCGCAATAGATCAAAGCGGGCTTGAGCGGGCGCAGATGTGCGTCGGAAAGCCCCAAACGCGCGGCTGCTTGCGGACGGATGTTATGGATGAAGACGTCGGCCCAGGTCACCATGCGCTTGACCGCCCGAACAGCAGATGCCCGCTTGAGGTCTAGCGAGATGCTGCGCTTGCCCCGATTCATGTTGAGAAAATTTGAGCCCATGCTGGGCCTGCGGCCCGGGCCTATGCCTCGCGTGGTGTCCCCACCGGTTGGCTCAATCTTGACCACCTCTGCGCCCATCTCCGCCAGCATCTGAGTCGCCGATGGCCCCATCAGTACGGATGTCAGGTCAAGGATACGAATGCCATGAAGAGCGCCGGGCATGGATATGTCGCCTCTGAGAAAACAACGGCTTTGACAAATGGCCGTGTTTGATGATAATTTGCATGCAGAATAGCATGCTGAAATAGCGTGTGCAACCCTTGTGCCGAGCATCCCGGTCGTTGGAGGAACCCCGTGAAGATCATTCGAAGCTGGCTGATTGCCCCCGCCAACCGCCCAAACTACTTGGCGAAGTTTCCGCAACTTGGGGCTGACTGCTCGGTGATGGATCTGGAGGACGGCACACCGGAGCCGATGAAGGCGCCCACTCGGGCGCAGCTGCCGCAGATCGTGGACCAGCTGCGAGGGCAGGCAATGCAGCGCGATCTTCATTTGCGCGTCAACCACCCGCGCAGCGCGCACCATGTCTTAGACATCCAGGCCGCTGGGCTGTCCGGCGTCGATGGCATTAGTATTCCGAAGCTGGCGAGTGTGGCTGAGCTCAAGGCTGCGGTCGCTCTGCTTGAGCCCCACGAG
>CANHBU010000320.1 GCA_947458345.1 Comamonadaceae bacterium | reverse complement strand
TCGGTCACGCTGACCAGCAGCGGCGCAGCGGCGACCGCCGGCGTTGCGGGCTCGCCCTATACGGTTGTGCCCAGCGCAGCCACCGGCGGCACTTTTAGCGCCGGCAACTACAGCATCACTTATGCCAACGGCAGCCTGACGGTCAGCCCGGCTCTGCTGACCATCACGCCCAACAGCATCAGCAAGCTGGCGGGGGTGGCTCTGCCCGCCACCACCACCGATTTCGTGAGTGCGGGTCTGAAAAACGGTGAAACCATCGCTCAGGTCAAGCAGTCTGGGCTGGGCATTTCCGCAGCAGCGCCGGTGGGCACCGGCTACGGCATTGTGCTGTCGGACGCATCGGGCGGCAGCTTTGACCCAGCCAACTACAGCATCACCTACACGCCCTTCGTGGCCGGTGTCTCTGGCGGCTCGGTGACGGTCACTGCCCCAACGGTTCAGTTTGTGACGATACCCATCATCGTGCAGCAGATTGCGCCTGCCGTTTTAGGCCCATCCGCGCTCAACTACATTCCGGTCCAGCTTCCGGTCGCCAGCACCGCGGTCGCCAGCACTGCGGGCGCCACTGCCAGCGCCGCCGGTAGTGCCGCTGGTAGCACAGTCGGTATCGGCGCCGCTGGTAGCAGCACAGCCATCGGTTCAGCGGCTGCGCCTGCGGCGATCGGCACGCCTGTCAATGCTGCCGCCGGTCCGAACTTGAGCGCCGGTGGCGCGCCAACGGCCTCTGCTGTCTCTGCAGTGGGATCAGACCCCAGCGGCTCAACTGGCTCGCCCAGTGCGAGCGGCACTTCTGCAGGCACCGGCACGACCACCCCAGGCACCGGCACGACCACTTCAGGCGCAAGCCAGACCGCCAGCGCCCAGTCAGGCACTTCGGCAGACAGCAGCGCCAACAACGCAGAAAGCTCCGATAGCTCGAGCCGCACCGCCAACGCGGTGACGGCCATCGGCCAGGTGCGCGATCTGGTCGGGCCGACCAATATCCGGGTCGTCAATGGCGGCATCAACACCTCGCGCTAAACGCAACGATCCAGAGTCAATCCCCATGAAATATTTCACTTCCGCCGATCGCTGCGCCTGCCCCGCCATCCATCGACTCAACAGCCTGTCCACAGGCGTCTTGCTCGCACTGCTTTCCTGCGCCGCGCAGGCACAGGTGTTCCCGCCCGCTGCGCCACTGCAGGGCGGACGCGAACCGGCAAACCCTCCAGCAAGGAGTTCGTCTTCGGTGGTGCCCAGGCCCGCGGCGACGCCGGTTCAGGCCGTGGGATCGGCTGCGATAGAGACCCGCAAAGTGGAATTTGTCGGCAACAGCCTGTTTACCAGCGAACAACTGGCCGCCCTGATTGCGCTCAAGGCCGGCGCAAGCTACAGCCTGAGCGACTTCAGAGCCTGGACCGACCGCATCAGTGATCACTACCACAAGGCAGGATTCCCGTTTGCCAGCGCTTTTTTGCCGCAACAAAAAATTGAGGCGGGCGTTCTGAAGGTCGAGGTCATCGAGGGCCGATACGGCCAAGTCACCTCGGCGGGTCAGTTTTTGCCAGAGGAAGCCGCGCCCTTTCTTGAAAACCTAAAGCCAGGGCAGCTGATCGGGGCGCAATTGCTCGAGCGCACGATGTTGATCCTCGACGACCTGCCGATGATTGATGTCAGCCCCTTGATCAAGCCCGGCAAGGCGTACGGCACAGGCGATTTGGTGGTGGACATCACTCGACTGGCAGCCAGCGGCGGCGAGGCCGGCATTGACAACCTGGGCAGCCGCTACACGGGTCAGTACAGGGCCAGACTGAACCACAACCTTTACAGCAAATGGCGCATGGGCGACGAAGTGCGGCTGAAGTTGCTGGCGTCGGACAAAGACCTGTTGCTCGGTTCTGCCGACTATGAGATGCCGCTCAACGGACAAGGTCTGCGATGGCAGGTCGGCATCGCCCGCACCAGTTACCAGCTCGCCGGGGAGTATGCGCCCCTCAACGCCTTTGGCCTGGCGCAAGTGTTTTCGACCCGAATCGGCTACCCCTGGGAGCGCACACAGGCAAGAAACATCAGTGTGAGCCTGGGCCTGACGTCCAAGCGCCTGAAGGACGAGGTGGGCTTGACGAGCACCGTTAACCGCAAGAGCACCGCCGCGGTCCCGCTGACCGTGGTTTTTGATCGCAGGGATGCCTTTCTTGGCGGCGGTCTGTTCTACGGCAATTTGGTCTGGACGGCTGGCCAGCTGAGTCTGGACGACGGGCTGCGCCAGGTCGACAGCCTGAGCGCCCGCAGTGAGGGGCAATTTCAAAAGCTGGCCTTTGAGGTCTCGCGCATTCAGACCCTGCCACTGAACTTCTCGCTGATGGCACGCTATACGACCCAGCAAGCGAGCAAAAACCTCGATTCGTCGGAGAAGTTTTCGCTGGGCGGCATCTATGGCGTCAGAGCCTACCCCTCGGGCCAGGGCGTTGGCGACAAGGGATGGCTTGCGCAGATCGAGCTGCGACAAAAAATTGGCGATGTCACCGGCTTTGTTTTCTACGATCAAGGCGGGGTGACTGCCAATATTGACCCCTGGAGCAGCGCCTCGGCCACCAAAGAAAAGGTGTCGGGCTCAGGCCTGGGCATTCGCAAAGAACTGCCCAAAGGCTGGAACTGGGAGTTGCTGCTGGCTTTCAGAAACTCTTCTGACCTGCCTTCGGACAACAGCAGCAAGGGCGCTAGGGCTTTGGGATCGGTCACCTATCGCTACTGAGGTGACAATGTTGGCGCCGATCCAATATTGACCACCTGTGCCGATTGAATATTGACCAGGGTCTTTTCCTGCTCCAGCGCGTTGACCAGATCGATCGTTGAGTAAAACCTCACCCTCTTGCCGTGGTGCGTCAGGCCTGAGATGCCCAGAGCCGTAGCCAGTGGGTCTTGCCCGTCCCCGGCCCGCCAATGAGCAAGGCATTTTGCGCTTGCTGGGTGAACAACAGATCGGCCAGTTTGACGATCAAGGCTTTGTCCACACTCGATGCCTCAAAGGCAAAGCCAGCCAGATCCCGGTAGCCCGGGAAGCGGGCCACCGGGATCTGGTGCGCAATGGAGCGCATGTTGCATGTACCCACAGCGAATGGCGAAAACGCATGTTGGTCAGCCAGGAAACGCTGCAGTCGCTGCGTACCGAGATGGCAGGACTGCAAACCGAGCAGCTGCAGTTTGCTCCACGCGCACCGTACAGCGGCCAGGGGCCTGTGGTCCAGCTTACGGTCGCTAGCGTCGACCGCGATGCCAGCCGAAGCTTGCCTCGCAAGGAACTCGCTGCACCCGCTGGTGGGCATATTCTGGTGCGCGAGTTCGGTTTTTGAATCACCGCGTCTTGCCGCGACCCACTTGTTTAGCGCAACCGGGCTGCTGCTTGGGCAAGCCGTGGACTGGGCTCAGTAAGGCAGCTAGCGCGCCCATCAGCGAGCGCGCTGTCCGTCAAAGATCAGCTC
>CANHBU010000319.1 GCA_947458345.1 Comamonadaceae bacterium | reverse complement strand
TGCTGACGCAGGCGGGCCGGCCCTACGGCGTTTTCACACCCTACAAAAACGCCTGACTCAAGGCCGTGAGCGATCGCCAACTGAGCGCCTGGCCGATTGAGCCGCAGGCCCTGGCCGATCGGCCCAAGAGCGCTCTGGCACGCGTGCCCACGCTGGCCGAGATCGGCTTTGAGCCCACCAATTTGCGCGAGCTGGGCATCACCCCGGGCGAGCGGGCCGGTGGCGCGCTGTTCGAGTCGTTTCTGGGCCGCATCGATGCCTACGATGAGCAGCGCAACTTCCCGGCAGTCAAAGGGCCCAGCTACCTGGGCGTGCACCTGCGCTTTGGCACGGTGTCCATACGCGCCCTGGCCAGCCAGGGCTGGCGGCGCCAGGCCGAAGGCAGCGCAGGCGCAGCCACTTGGCTCAGCGAACTGATCTGGCGCGACTTTTACGCCCAGATCCTGGCCAATTTCCCCCATGTGGCCCAGCGCTCTTTCAAGCCCGAGTACGACGCCATTGAATGGGAAAGCGGCGCGCAAGCACAGGCCGCTTTCGAGGCCTGGTGCCAAGGGCGCACCGGCTATCCGCTCGTCGATGCAGCGATGGCCCAGCTCAACACCAGCGGCTATATGCACAACCGGCTGCGCATGGTGGCCGCCTGCTTCCTGATCAAGGACTTGGGGATCGACTGGCGCTGGGGCGAGCGCTATTTCGCGCAGCAACTCAATGACTTTGACCTGGCCTCCAACAACGGCGGCTGGCAGTGGGCATCGAGCTCGGGCTGCGACGCGCAGCCCTACTTTCGCATCTTCAACCCGGTCAGTCAGAGCGAGAAGTTCGACGCACGGGGCAAGTTCATCCGGCGCTACCTGCCCCAGCTGGCGGCCCTGTCAGACCGGGCCATCCATGCGCCTTGGCAAGCTGCGCCGCTGGAGCTGGCCGCCGCAGGCGTGAAACTGGGGCAGCACTATCCTGAGCCCCTGGTGGCGCACGACCAAGCTCGCGCACGCACGCTGGCACGCTATGCAGTGGTCAAGAAGACGGCCGCTGGCTCAACAGCCTGATCGCGTCACCGCCGGCGTTAGGGAGCAGCAGGAAGCAAGGCAGCTGCAGACTTCAGATGGCGACCATCTCGAAGTCTTCCTTGCGCGCGCCGCATTCCGGGCAGGTCCAGTTCATCGGCACATCGGCCCAAAGGGTGCCCGGTGCAATGCCGTCATCGGGCGCGCCAGTGGCCTCGTCGTAGATCCAGCCGCAAATCAGGCACATCCAAGTGGTCGTAGGGGAAGAAGAGGTCACGATGGGTTCGGATCGTTCTCGGATCGTTCTAATAGAATGTTTCGATTGTATCGGCCAGGCTCAGCCGTTTGGCATACCCACACCCATGGCCCTCTCCAGAACCCCGAAAGACTCAGACGCTGCAGCGGCGGACGGCGCACCGGTGTGCGTGATGAGCTTCAACGCCAACGACCCGAGCGGGGCCAGCGGGCTGGCGGCCGACGTGGCGGCGATCGGATCGGCAGGCGCCCATGCGCTGCCGGTGGTCACTGGCGCCTACAGCCGGGACACAGCGGAGATCTTTGACCACTTCGCCTTCGACGAAGAGGCAGTGGCCGAGCAGGCCCGCACCGCGCTGCAAGACATGAGCGTGGCCGCCATCAAGGTCGGCTTCGTCGGCTCGCCCGAAATCATCAGCACGATTGCCGAAATCGCCAGCGACTATGCCGACGTGCCGCTGGTGGCCTTCATGCCCAACCTGTCCTGGTGGGACGAGTCGCAGCTCGACAACTACCTGGACGCCTTTCGCGAGTTGCTGCTGCCCCAAACCACCGTGCTGGTGGGCAACCACAGCACCTTGTGGCGCTGGCTGCTGCCCGACTGGATAGGCGACAAATCGCCCAGCGCGCGTGACATTGCCAAAGCGGCAGCCCAGTGCGGCGTGGCCTACACCTTGGTCACCGGCATGCCACTGCATGAGAAGTACCTCGACAACGTGCTGACCAGCGCGCAGGCGGTGCTGCTGAGCGAGAAGTTTGAGCACTTCGATGCCAACTTCACAGGCTCCGGGGACACCCTGTCGGCTGCGCTGGCGGCGCTGCTGGCCGGCGGGCTGGACCTGCAAAGCGCAACCAGCGAGGCGTTGAACTACCTCGACCAATGCCTGGACGCGGCCTTCGCACCCGGCATGGGCCATCTGGTGCCCGATCGTCTGTTCTGGGCCCAGCCCCAAGATCCCGACGAAGAAGGCGAGCCCGGCAAAATCTCGACTGCCCCCACCCCCTTGAGCGCAAGCTCCGACTACTTCGAACTTCCACCCCATGGCACCAAGCAATAAGACCTCCATGAACGACGTGCTCTTTGAGCGCGCCAAGGCCGTCATTCCCGGCGGCGTCAATTCGCCCGTGCGCGCCTTCCGCGCTGTTGGCGGCACGCCGCGCTTTGTGCAACGCGCACAGGGGGCCTACTTCTGGGACGCCGACGGCAAAAAGTACATCGACTACATCGGCTCCTGGGGCCCAATGATCCTGGGCCACGGCCATCCGGCAGTGCTCGAAGCGGTGCAAAAAGCAGCCGTCGACGGCTTCTCATTTGGCGCGCCCACCGAGCGCGAGGTCGAGCTGGCCGAGGCCATCATTGCGCGCGTGCCCTCTCTGGAGATGGTGCGCTTGGTCAGCTCTGGCACCGAGGCCGGCATGAGCGCGCTGCGTCTGGCGCGCGGTGCCACCGGGCGCAGCAAGATCATCAAGTTCGAGGGCTGCTACCACGGCCACGCCGACGCGCTGCTGGTCAAGGCCGGCTCGGGCCTGGCTACTTTTGGCAACCCCACCAGCGCGGGCGTGCCGCCTGAGGTGGTGGCACAAACCCTGGTGCTCGAGTACAACAACGTTGAGCAACTGGAAGAAGCCTTCAAGCTGCACGGGGCCGAGCTGGCCTGCCTGATGATCGAGCCGATCGCCGGCAACATGAACTTCGTGCGCGCGAGCGTCCCCTTCATGAAGCGCTGCCGCGAGCTGTGCAGCCAGTACGGCGCGCTGTTGGTGTTTGACGAGGTGATGAGCGGATTCCGCGTGGCTCTGGGCAGCGCGCAAAGCGTTTACGCCAAACTCATTCCCGGCTTCGAGCCCGACATGACGGTGCTGGGCAAAGTCATTGGCGGCGGCATGCCGCTGGCGGCCTTTGGCGGCAAGCGCGCCGTGATGGAAAAGCTCGCGCCTCTGGGCCCGGTCTACCAAGCCGGCACGCTCAGCGGCAACCCGGTGGCCACCGCCTGCGGCCTGGCCACGCTGCGCGAGATCAGCAAACCCGGCTTTTACGAGACCCTGGGCGCCCGCACCCAACGCCTGGTGGCTGGCCTCACGCACGCCGCGCACGCAGCAGGCCAGCCCTTTTGCGGCGACAGCGAAGGCGGCATGTTCGGCTTCTTTCTGATGGACACGCTGCCGCAAAACTACGCCAAGGTGATGACCACTGACGGCCCGAAGTTCAAC
>CANHBU010000318.1 GCA_947458345.1 Comamonadaceae bacterium | reverse complement strand
ATGCCTTGGAGAGCCGGCTGGCCGACCTGCGCCAGACCGAGTCTGACCTGGAGACGGTGCGCCAGGCCCACTACGAAGCGGGCGATCAGGTCAACCAGGCCCAGGGCCGACTCTATGAGGCCAGCGCGGAGGTCGCGCGGCTCGAAGCCGAGATTCGCTATGTCGTGGAGGCACGCGAGCGCGTACAGCAACGTCTGGCGCAGCTGCGCGAGCAAGGCAGCCAGTGGGCCACGCGCCGGCACGATGCGGCCGCCGAGCTCGAGCACTTGCAGGGCCGAAACGAGGGGGCGCAAGAGCAATCGCAGATCCTGCAGGGGCGCAGCGAAGAACAAGCCGATGCCATGCCGCAGTTGCAGGAGGCGCTGGGGCAGGCGCAATCGAGTGCTCAGGCGCAGCGTGCCGCCGTCAATCAGGTTCAACAGCAGATTCAGGTGCTGGCGGCCGAGCAGCGCAGCATTGAGGAGTTGGCGCGCGGCCTGGGCTCGCGCCGCGAGCGTCTGGTGGTGGACCGCAACGCACTGGCTGCGCCGGACGAGGCCCGATTGGCGCATCTGCAGGAGCAACTTGCCGCGGCGCAGCAGCTCCAGCAGATTTTGCAGCAGCAATTGCAGGAACTCTCCGACAGCGTACCTCGGTTCGACGCGCAGCGCCGCGCGCAACAGCAAACCGTCAACGACGAATCGGCTCGCCAAGCCGATTTGTCGGCCCGCTTACAGGCCTTGCGGGCCTTGCAAGAGCGCCTCAAGACCGACGGCAAGCTGGCCCCCTGGCTGGCCAAGCATGGGCTCGAGGGCTTGCCCGGTTTGTGGAGTCGTTTGCAAGTCGAGCCCGGCTGGGAGACGGCGGTCGAGGCGGCACTGCGCGAGCGGCTCGGCGCACTCGAGGTCAGTCGGCTGGAGGTGGTTCGCGGATTTGTCGGCAGCGGGGTCGGCGATGCGCCAGCCGCAAAGCTTGCGTTCTACAGCCTGCCCACCGCGCCAGCGGCCCAAGGCGAACACAGCAAGCTCAAGCCGCTGGCAGCCATGCTGCGCCAGCATGAGGCCAGTCAACGGGCCTTGCTCGACGACTGGTTGCATGGCGCCTATGTGGCCGACTCGCTGGAGCAGGCGCTGGGCTTGCGCGAGCAGTTGCAGGCCGGCCAGGTGATCTATGTGCCGGCTGGGCATGCAGTTAGTCGCCATGGGGTGAGTTTTTACGCCCAGGACTCCGAGCAGGCGGGATTGCTCGCGCGGGCCAAGGACATCGAGAACCTGGAGCGGCAGCTGCGGGCGCAAAGCTTGATCGTGGAGGAGGCGCGCAGCGCCTTGCTGCGCGCAGAGTCGGCCTACGCGCAGGCGTCGGAACGCCTGGCTGCGCTCAGACAGGACAGTGCCAGCGCGCAAGAGCGTGCGCACGCGCTGCAGGTGGACACCCTCCGACTGCAGCAGCTGGCCGATCAAACCCGCACCCGGGCAGCTCAACTGCATGCCGACCTCGAGGAGCTTGATGTGCAGCTCGAGCAGTTGCAGGAGCGTCGAATCACGGCTGAAGCGCGGTTTGAAGAGCTCGACATGCACCTGGCCGACAACCAAGAGCGACAAGCGCAGCTCGATGACCGGGTGATGGAGGCCGACCGGGCACTGAGCCAGGCGCGCGAGCAGCAGCGCGATCTCGAGCGTCAGGCGCAGGAAGCGCTGTTTGAGCTGCGCACGCTGCAAGCGCGCATGCAGGAGCTCAGTCGCGGCATCGAGATGGCCGATCAGCAAAGCGGCGCGCTGCGCGCCGATGAAGACACAGCCCGGGAGGAGCTCGAGCGCCTGTCCGATGCGACGGCTCGCTCAGGCCTGCAAGGTGCGCTGGCCCTTAAGCTCGAGCGCGAAACGGAGCTGGGGGCCACTCGCAGCCGTTATGACGATCTGACGGCCAAGCTCAGGGCCAGCGATGAACGGCGATTGCAGTTTGAGCGCGAGCTCGAGCCGCTGCGCACCCGCATCACGGATCTGCAGCTCAAGCAGCAAGCCAGCCGTCTGGGTTTTGAACAATACGAGCAGCTGCTGGTCGAGGCACAGGCCGATCTGGCGATGTTGCAGGCCTCGACCGAGCAAGGCAGCTTCCGTCCGGGCGCCTTGCAGTCCGAAATCGAGCGCTTGCAGCGCGAGATCACGGCACTGGGCGCCGTCAATATGGCCGCCCTGGAGGAGCTGCAGGCAGCGCGTGAGCGCAAGGGCTTTCTGGATGCGCAATCGGGCGATTTGACGCAGGCCATGACCACGCTGGAAGATGCGATCAAGAAGATCGACATGGAGACTCGCGATCTGCTGGGCAGCACGTTCGAGACCGTCAATCAGCACTTTGGCCAGATGTTCCCGCAGCTTTTTGGCGGTGGCAACGCCCGCCTGATCATGACCGGTGAAGAAATCCTCGATGCCGGTGTGCAGGTCATGGCACAGCCGCCGGGCAAGAAAAACCAGACCATCCATCTGCTGTCCGGCGGCGAGAAGGCTCTGACCGCCATTGCATTGGTCTTTGCGATCTTTCAGCTCAACCCGGCGCCGTTTTGCCTGCTCGATGAGGTCGACGCGCCGCTGGACGATGCCAATACCGAGCGCTACGCCAAGCTGGTCACCAGCATGTCGCGCCAGACCCAGTTTCTTTTCATCTCCCACAACAAGATCGCCATGGAGATGGCCCAGCAACTCATTGGCGTGACCATGCAGGAGCAGGGCGTATCGCGTATCGTGGCGGTGGACATGGAGTCGGCCCTGACGATGGCCGAGTCGGCACTCTCATGAACAATTTGGTTATTGAACTGGCTTTGCTCGCTGCCTTGGTGCTCGCTGCAGTGGTGGCCCATAGCGCTTGGACTTCACGCCGCAGCCGGCCCAAGCAGGCCGAGCCTCAAGCCGAGGGGCCCAGCCCGGCGACGGTCGATTTCAGCTTGCCGGCCGGGCCCGACGACGCCCAGCCGCTGACAGATGCCTCACAGCAGGCCGGCGGCTTTCAGGCGCTTGTCCTGCCCAAGCGCGAGCCGGGGCTCGATCCGCTGATCGATGTGATTGCGCCGATTTCATTTGAGGCAACCGTTTCCGGGGAGGCGGCGCTTGCAGCCTTGCCGGCCACCCGCCGGGTGGGCACCAAGCCCTTCGCGCTCGAAGGCCTGAGCGCTGCCACAGGTCTGTGGGAGTTGCCGGCCGCTGGCCAGCGCTACAGCGCGTTCCAAGCTGGCATCCAGTTGGCCAATCGGGTCGGTGCGATGAACCAGATCGAGTTTTCGGAATTCGTCACCCGCACCCGGCAGTTTGCCGATGCGATTGGTGGTGAGGCAGAGTTCCCAGACATGCTCGAGGAAGTGGCCCGCGCACGCGAGCTCGACCAGTTCGCCGGCGCCCATGATGCGCAGCTGAGCTTTACGCTCAGGGCTCGCAAAGCCGCGTGGAGTCCTGGCTATGTTCAGCAGCAGGCGGCCCGCCTGGGCTTCGTAGCTGGCGTGATTCCGGGGCGGAT
>CANHBU010000317.1 GCA_947458345.1 Comamonadaceae bacterium | reverse complement strand
TGGGCGCCACCACCTTCGCGCAGCTGCTGTCGTTCTCCGGTGCGAGCAACGGCCTGGTGCAGCTGATCACCGGCCAGGGTTGGTCCAAGGAGATGATCGTGGTGGGCATGATGGCCCTGCTGATTTTCCTGGGCCTGTTCGTCGATCAGGTCAGCATGATGATGATCACGCTGCCGATTTTCATGCCCATCGTGAGCAGTCTTGGGATCGATCCGGTCTGGTTCGGCGTGATGTTTCTGATGTGCATGCAAATGGGCCTGCTGCTGCCGCCGCACGGGCTGCTGCTGATGACCATGCGGGGCGTGGCGCCGCCCGAGGTGCGTACCTCGCAAATCTTCCAGGCGGTCACCCCTTATGTGCTGATGAGTGTGCTCTTGCTGCTGGCCATCTTCTTTTGGCCGGCCATCGCCACTTGGCTGCCCAGCCGCTTATAGACTGCGCTGGCGCAGCCCTGCATCCATGGCCTGCCGCAAGGCAGTGCCGATGAGTACCATGGGTGGGATGACTTCGCGGGCAAATTGCTCCAGGGTGCCAAGCACATCGGCGGCCAGCAAAACGCCGGGCACCGGTCCGAGGCGCTGTGCCCAGGCGCTGGCTTCTTGCTGCATGTCTTGGCGCAGCCGGTGCAGATCGGCGCTCATGCGGCCGTCGGCAAAGCGCGGCGCAAGATGCAGGTGCAGCCACTCGAGCAGGCCCGGGCAAACACTCAAGTGCCGATAAAGGCTGGGCACCACCGGGTCGAGCTCGCGGCGGTCGCCTTCGCGCAAATCGTTGAGCAGCCAGCGTGTGCGCGCATCGAGGTCTTCGGCCGCGGGCAAGGGCAGCAGCTCGCAAGCCGGCGGCGCAGGGGGCTGCCAGGCCGGCTCGGCTGCGTTCAGAGCCTGCGATGCGCCAGGCGCCGGTGTTCGACGGGCCGCCTGCAGCAGACTCAGCAGCGCCAGCCAGTTGACCGGATTGGCCCGGTTGTAGTTGTCCAGCGTGGCCAGCGCTCTGTCCAGCATGTGGCCGCCGTCCAGCCCGAAGGCCTTTAGCTCGCCGGCCTGCAGCGCGGGCAACAGACCATCGGCTGCGGCTTGCCGCGCCAGTGGCCAGGCCGACTGCTGCAGCAGACCCTGCCGGTACAGCGGCCCCAGGCACTGCCAGAACGCCTCGAGCACACCGGGCCGGGTGGCCAGCGTGCGAAAGATCAGGGCTGGCATGGCCACGCCGCAGCTCAGGCACAGCTCCCGGTAAATGGCTTGGATCGGTGCCGGGGTCTGTGCGCCCAACTGCTCGGGCAGGCCAGCGCGGCTCGCGGCGTCTGACATCGCCTAGGCGCTGCGCCTCACTCCGGCGTGATGCCCGCCCGCTTGACCGCTGCGCCCCATTTGACGGTTTCGCTGCGGATGAAGGCGGTGAACTGTTCGGGGCTGCTGCCCACCGGGTCGGCGCCGGCCTTGGACAGGGTCTCGCGCACATCGGGCATGGCCAGGACCTTGGCCACTTCTTCCTGCAGACGCCGGAGTACCGGTGCGGGTGTGCCGGCGGGCGCCACGATGCCGGTCCAGCCACTGACGGCCACGCCGGGATAGCCGGCTTCGGCCATGCTGGGAACGTCGGGCGCAGCCGCCGAGCGCTGGGTCTGGCCGACGGCCAGGGCGCGCAGCTTTCCAGCCTTGACCTGGGCCAGCAGGGCCGGCATGGTGCCGAAGATGAAGTCGACCTGTCCGCCGAGCAGGTCGTTGATGGCCGGTGCCTCGCCCTTGTAGGGCACATGCAGCATGTTCACGCCGGCTGCATCGGCCAGCAACTCGGCTGCCAATTGCGACTGGTTGCCGATGCCGGCTGAGGCAAAGCGCACGCCTCCGGGTTTGGCCTTGGCGGCGTTAACCAGATCGGCCACGCTCTTGTAGGGCGAGGCGGTGTTGACCACCAGCAAAAAAGAAATCGAGGTGGTCTGCGTCACCGGCGCAAAGTCGCGCAGGGTGTCGTAGGGCACTTTCTTGTAGATGTGCTGGTTGATGGTCAGCGCGCTGGGCGAGGTCATCAAGAAGGTGTGGCCGTCGGTGGCACGGGCCACGGCCTCGCCGGCGATCATGCCGTTGGCACCGGCGCGGTTGTCGATCACCACTGCCTGGCCCAGCGAGTTACCGAGCTTTTGGCCGATCAGGCGGGCGGCGATGTCGATGCTGCCGCCGGCCGACTGCGAGACCACGAATTTGATGGGCTGGCCGGGCCAGGTGCTTTGCGCTTGGGCGCCGCCGATGCCTGTGGCCAGGCACAGCGCCAAGGGGGCGAACCAGTGCTTCAAGGTGCTTTTCATGGGTTTTCCTTGCGGGGTTGAGATTCAGGGACAGAAGTCCACCAGTTGGCTGACGTCTGGGCAGTGGTCGATGTCGAGCAGGGCCTGGTGCAGTTGCTCGGCCCGTGCCGCGCCCCACAGGGGCACCGCCAGGTCTTGGTATTTGCGTGCCAGGGCTTCGGTGGGGTGCGGGCGCTGCGGCTCGCCGCTGGTGATGTGACAGGCGCCTTCGATGACGCGGCCATCGCTCAGTTGCAGACGCAGGTCCACCCTTTGCAGGGCCGGGTATTGCGCGGTGAATTCGGGCGCCTCGACCACATGCACGCGTCGCGCCAGCGCCTGCACCGCCGGGTCGGCCACCGCCTCGTCGGAAAAGGCGTCCAGCCCCTGGCGCCCGCCCACCAGCAATGTGGCCAGCGCAAACGGGATGGAAAAGCGGGTGCCGAACCAGTCGGCCGGCGCCTGCTCTGAAAGAAAAGCGGCCAGCTTGTAGGCCCGCACATCAATGCGTTCGATGTCGGCGGTTCGCAGGGGCGTCTGGATCTTGCTCAGCGCATCGTGCAGCGCATCAATGGCCGAATGGGCATAGCGCGCGGTGGGGTAGAGCTTGAGGTAGCCCTCCAGCAGCAGCCAGCGCTGGCCCAGGTCGGCCACCGCCACTTCGGGCGAAAAACCCTCGCCCAGCACCAGGCTGAAGGTGGTGTTCACGCCGTCGCGTGGGCCGGTGAAGCCCGATTCAATCATGCGCAGGGCCATCGGGCCCATGAAGCCGCTGTGGCCGGCATACCAGTTGCGCACGGTCGCGCCATTGAGCATGGTGTGGCGGTTGGTGGCCATGCAGCAGGAGGCGGCCAGGCTGGCCAGTTCGCGCAGGCGCTCGGGCGCCAGGCCGGTCAGTCGGGCGCAGGCCAGGGCCGAACCGACCACACCGAAGGTGCCATGCGGATTGACGATCAAGCGGGTTTGGGTGGCCATGCCGATGCGCGCCACCACCTCGTAGGACAGGGCGATGGCCGCCAGCAGGGCGCTGCCACTGAGCCGGCGCTCCTGCGCCAGGGCCAGCGCCGCCGGGATCACCTGGATGCCCGGATGGCCGTTGGCCAGGAAGTTGCCTTCGTCAAAGTCCAGCCATGCCCCGGCCAGGCCATTGAGCATGCCCGCGTCGACGCGCTCGGCGGTGCGGCCGCTGCCGATCACCCAGGC
>CANHBU010000316.1 GCA_947458345.1 Comamonadaceae bacterium | reverse complement strand
TTTGTGGCCATTGCCGCGCTGACCAGTATCAATGCCACCATGATCGTCGGCGCGCGCACCAACTTTGCCGTCGGTCGTGACTGGAACGCCCTGCGCAAGCTCGGCCAGTGGCAGCTGCAACTGGGCAGCCCGCGACAGGCGCTGTGGATGCAGGCGCTCATCAGCATCGCGCTGATCTTGTTGGGCACGCAGGAGGCCGACGGCTTCTCGGCCATGGTGGAGTTCACGGCGCCAGTGTTTTGGGGCTTTTTGTTCATGGTCGGGCTCTCCGTGATCTGGCTGCGCCAGACCGACGGCCAGACCGAGCGGCCCTTCAAAGTGCCCCTGTACCCACTGCTGCCGCTGATCTTTTGCGGCGCTTGTGCCTGGCTGACCTACTCGAGCATCACCTACGCGATCAGCCAGAAGGCCATACACGTCTCCATGTGGCTCATTGCCAGCGGTGTGGTGGCGCTGCTGGTGCTGCGCTGGCGCGAGAGCGTGCTGGCTCGGGCCTGAGCCCCCTGGCTTTTTGCCCGGGCTTGGGGCTGTTCGGTGAGGATCCCGCTACGATGGGGTCATCACCGAGACAGCTGCCATGGCCCTGATTCACACCTTTAGCTCCTTCAAAGTTTTCCTGGGCCGCGTCTGGGCCCTGGCCGTGCCGTTTTTCCGCTCCGAGCAGCGCTGGCAGGCACGCGGACTGCTCGCGGCCATCGTCGCGCTCAATCTGGCGGCGGTCTACATGCTGGTGCTGCTCAACGACTGGAACCGGCTGTTCTACGACGCCTTGCAGGAGCGCAACGAGGCCGTGTTCTGGCGCGAGTTGCTGCGCTTTGGCTACCTGGCCTTTGGCTTCATCGTGATCGCGGTCTACCGCTTCTACCTGACCCAGCTGCTCGAGGTGCGCTGGCGTGCCTGGATGACGCGCCACACCCTGGGCCGCTGGCTGTCGGACCAGCGCTTTTATCGCATGGAGCTGGCCCGCTATGGCGGGGCCAGCGAAACGGCCTCGCCGGACAACCCGGATCAGCGCATCCAGGAAGACCTCAAGCTGTTTACCTCCTACAGCGTCTCGCTGAGCATGGGCTTGCTCAACGCCGTGGTCACCTTGCTCAGCTTTGTGGGCATTCTCTGGAGCTTGTCGGGCGAGATGGTTTTTACCCTGGGCGGGCAAAGCTACTACATCGACGGCTTCATGGTCTGGATGGCGGTGATTTACTGCGCAGCTGGCAGCTTGATCACCCACTACATCGGCCGGCCGCAGATTGCCTTGAACTTCATGCAGCAGCGCCACGAGGCCGATTTTCGCCACCACCTGGTGCGGGTGCGTGAGCACAGCGAGGCCATCGCCCTCGATGGCGGCCAGGGGGTCGAGCGCGAGCAGCTCGATCTGCGCTTTTCGCGGGTGCTGGCCAATTACCTGCTGCTGCTGAAAAAGCAGAAGAACCTGGTGTGGTTCACCAACTTCTTTGGTCAGGCGGCGATGGTCTTCCCGTTCGTGGTGGCGGCGCCGCGCTTTTTCAGTGGCGCCATCGCGCTGGGCCAGTTGATGCAGATTGCGTCGGCCTTCGGGCGCGTGCAGGACGCTTTGAGCTGGTTTGTCGAAAACTATTCCACCCTGGCGGCTTGGCGTGCCACCACCGATCGCCTGACCAGCTTTGAAGCGGCGATGGCTTTGCGGCAAAGCCAGGCGCTCGTGGTGCAAACCGGTGCAGCACCGGCCGCGCAGGGGCTCGATCTGGCCTTGCCCGACGGCCGCCTCTTGCTCGCTGGCGTGCAGATCGAGCTGGCTGCGGGTGACACGGTCTTGCTGCAGGGCCCTTCGGGCAGCGGCAAGTCGACGCTGTTTCGGGCGCTGGCCGGCATCTGGCCCTACGCGCGCGGGCGCATCGACCGGCCGGGCGATGCGATGTTCATGGCCCAGCGGCCCTACTTTCCCGATGGCCGCTTGCGCGATGCCCTGGCTTATCCGGAGCCAGCGGGCCGCTACACCGATGCCCAGCTCGAGCAGGCCTTGCGTGATGCGCTGCTGCCCGAATTGGCAGCCCGCTTGAACGACGAGGACGCCTGGGGCCACAAGCTCTCCGGCGGCGAGCAGCAACGGCTGGCCATTGCGCGGGTGCTGCTCAAGAAGCCGCGCTGGCTGTTCGCCGACGAGGCCACCAGCGCGCTCGATGAGGCGGCCGAGCAGACGCTGTACGGCCGCCTGCTCGAGCGGCTGCGGCAAAGCGGGGGCGCGCTGGTTTCGATCGCGCATCGGCCGGCGCTGGCCGCTTTTCACCAAACGCGCTGGCAGATGCACGGCGGCGATGCGCCTACCCTGTATCGGCTCGAGCAGCACCGCAGCTAAGGCGCTCTGGCCTTTAAGATGGCCGGGCCCCTAGCGAACCGAAGGATCGCATCATGACCGGATACAAAGCATGCTTGTTGTTCCTGCCCACTGTGCTGGCAGGCCAGGCGCTGGCGCAGCAGCGCATCGGCGAAGTCGACACCGCGTTTCAGTGGATCGGGCCCGACCACAAGGTGATCGTCGAGGCCTATGACGACCCGCGCGTCAAGGGCGTGACCTGCTACGTCTCGCGTGCCAAAACAGGGGGCATCAAGGGCGGTCTGGGCCTGGCCGAAGACAAGGCCGAGGCGTCCATTGCTTGCCGGCAGGTCGGCCCTATTGCCTTTGCCTCGCCGCTGCCGCAGCAGGAGGAGGTGTTTACCGAGCGCATGTCGATCCTGTTCAAGAAGCTGCGCATCGTGCGCATGGTCGACAAGCCACGCAATGCGCTGGTCTACCTGACCTATTCGGAGCGGCTGATCGAAGGCTCGCCGCAAAACAGCGTCACCGCCGTGCCGGTCGATCGCAGCCTGACGATACCTCTGCGGCCCTAAGCGCAGCGCCGCAGCGCCTCAGGGGCCGGCTGCAAAGTGCAAATCGATGCCATCGGGCCAGCGCTGCACCTGCACCGATTCGGCCTGCGCGAGCGCGCAGACATCGGCCCACTGCAAGGCGCGGTAGTCGCCCGCCTGATCGGGCTCTGGCCTTCGATCGCTGGGACTGAGCCGGATGCGCACCTGCACTTGCTGCGCGCCGCTTTGCGTGGCCTGCAGCCTCAGCTCAGCCGGTGCGGGGCTGCTGTCGCTCAGGTACAGCAGGGCTGCCGGCAGCACGCTGCGCAGGGCAGGGCCGGCGACTTTGGCCTGCACATCGCAGCTGTTGTCGTGAATCAGCGAAAAGCCGCGAAAGCGCAGGCTGGTGGCCAGCAGGTGCACGCACTGCGCCAAGCCGACCTCCAGCGCCAGCTCGGACGGCCCGCGCGGGGCGACCCAGTTCATCAGGTCCAGGCAGTGCTCAGCCGCCTGACGCGACATCTGGCCCAGACCGGCGCACTGCTCCTGCACGCCGACCAGATCGTTTTTTTGGACGCGTCGCTCCTGCAGCGCAGCCACCATGCCCAGGGGTTGAAACTCGCCAGCCATGTGGTGGCACAAGGTCGGCGCCACCCGCCGCAGCAAGGCGTAGCGCGCCGCTTC
>CANHBU010000315.1 GCA_947458345.1 Comamonadaceae bacterium | reverse complement strand
CGGTGCGATGCAGCGACTGATCAAAAGCCCCATCGCCCAGAGGGCGCGGCTCCCACCACCTCAGCGCACGGCTCACGGTCGGGGACCTTGGCCGAGCGAGTCCAACAAGCGCGTGATGATGGCCTGCGCATAGCGGCTGGCCACCTGCTCGACGAACTGGGCAAAGTCGCGATGCGCCGAGTCGTCGGCCCGATCTGAAATCGTCCGCATGGCGGCATAGGGCAGGCCGTGGTCGGCACAGACCTGGGCCACCGCCGCGCCTTCCATCTCCACCGCCAGCGCCGGATGGCCGTCTTGCTGCAGCCGCTCGCGCAGGGCCCGCACCTCGGCTTGGCCACTGACAAAGCGATCGCCGCTGGCGATCAGGCCCTGGTGCACGCGCGCCGGGGCAAAGTCATGCGCCAGGCTGTGCTGCACCGCCTGCAGCAAGGCCTGACTTAGGCCGGCATCGCAGGCAAAGCGAGCGCGGCCGTAGGCGGGCACTTCATAGCGGGCAAACAGGGGCGAGACGTCGAGGTCGTGCTGGATGAAGTCTTGGGCGACGACCACATCGCCAACCTGCACGCCATCGCCGAGCGCACCGGCAACGCCGGTAAAGACGATGGCGCCGACGGCAAAGCGCTCGATCAGAGTGGCCGCTGTCAGGCTGGCCGAGACCTTGCCGATGCGCGAGACCGTGAGCACCACCGGCACGCCCTGAAAACGGCCCAGCCAGAAGTGGCGGCCGGCATGCTCGATGCGCTGACGCTCCTGCAGCTGATCGATCAGGCCGCGCTGCTCATCGACCAGCGCGCTGAGGATGGCCAAGCGCTGGCCAGGGCGCAAGAAAGCAGCCGGCGCATGCCGGGGGGCGGGTGGCGCATGGGGCAAGACCGTCATGGCTGATGCGCCAGCGCGCTCGTGCGGTTCAAGAGTTCACCGCAGCTCAGAGCGCCCGCGCGCTGCGCAAGGGCCGGGTGCCGGCAGCGCACGGCTCGCACAGCTGCATGGCCAGCCGGTGCAAGGCCTGCCAGCTGTCGCTGGGCCAGTCGGGGTAGCGCAAGCCCTTGCAAATGCCGTCCACCTTGTGCGCGGCATCGAGCAGATGGGCCAGGGTGCCGACCGGCAGATGGGGCAAAACCCGCTCGAACAGGCGCTCCTTGAGCCCCCAGACACGGTTCTCGCGCAGGGCCAGCGGCAGCGGGCGGCCGTTGTCCAGCGCGTCCTTGACGCGTTTGAGGTTGCGAATTTCCTCAGCCAGCGCCCAATGCACCAGCACCTGCGATTCACCTTCGGCCCGCAAACCGTCGAGCATGCGCTGCACGCGCAAGGCCTGGCCGGCCAGCACCGCCTCGGCCAGCTTGAAGACGTCGTAGCGCGCCACGTTGAGCACCGCCGACTCCACCTGCTCTAGGCTCAACTCGCCGGCCGGGTAGAGCAGGGCAAGCTTCTGGATTTCCTGGTGCGCTGCCAGCAAATTGCCCTCAACGCGATCGGCAAAGAACGTCAGCGCCTGTTGCCCGCTTTGGCCGGCGGCCATGCGCTGGCCTTGCAGCGCCAGCCGCTGGGCGATCCAGCGCGGCAGCGCTGCCCGGTCGACTGGCTCGATCTGCACGCACACACCGCCGGCTTGCAGCGCGCCGAACCAAGGGGTGGCGCGGGTGGCCTTGTCCAGGCTGGGCAGCAGCACCAGGGCCAAGGTTGCATCCTGGCCCTGCAGCGACTGGCTCAGTTGCACCAAGGCTTGAGCGCCCTCCTTGCCCGGCTTGCCGCCCGGCATGCGCAGCTCCAGAATCTGGCGGTCGGCAAACAGGCTCATGGCGCCGCTGGCAGCGAGCACGGCGCTCCAGTCAAAGTGGGCGCCTGCCACGGTGTGCACGCTGCGCTCGGTGTAACCCTGCGCGCGGGCGGCCTGCCGGATCGCATCGGCCGCCTCTTGCATCAAGAGTGGCTCGTCACCATAGAGCACATACAAACTGCCCAGCTCACGCGCCAAGTGGGCAGCCAATGGGTCGGGGGCCAGTTGCATGGACTGCGATTGTAGGAAAGGCCTGGCCGCTCAGCGCTCGAGCGGAGAGGAGCCGCCCTGCACGCTGGTAACGGCCGCCAAGCGGCGCAGGATTTGCTGCAGCATATCGCTGCGCATGTCGCGGTAAAGCAGCGCCTCTTCTTCCTCTTTGGCCAGCGCCGCCGATTCGGCAAAGCCGATTTCACGCTGCAAGGCGAGCTCGGTCTCGGGGATGAGCTCACGACCCTGCGGCGTGATCAGCCGAAAGCGCAGGCGCAGGCGCAGCTGAAACTCGCGCACCTGACCGGCCGCATTGAGGCCGGCGACGATTTTCTCGCGCTGCTCGCTGCGCACCTCAAAGATCGCATCGGCGGTGGCCCGCTCGCTGGGCTGCAGCAGCACACGCAGCGCAGGGCTGTGACGCAAGGCGCGCACCAGCTGCGGCCCCAGGGTGGAGCCCTCTGGCAGCTGCAGGTAGAGGCTGCGAAAGACAAACTGAGGCGGTTGGCGCAGCGCAAAGCCGCAGCCGCTCAGGGCGGCGGCGGCCCAGAGCAAGCAAAGGCGCCGACGCCCCAACATCAAAGCACCACGTTGACCAGGCGCCCGGGCACCACGATCACTTTCTTGGGGGCGCTGCCCGCGGCCTGCCGGATGAAGGCCTCGCTGGCCAGGGCGGCGGCCTCGATCTGGGCCTTGTCGGCGCCAGCGGGCACGGTCAGCGAGCCGCGCAGCTTGCCATTGATCTGCAGCACCAGTTCGATCTCGTCTTGCACCAGCGCGGCCGCATCGACCTGGGGCCAGGCCGTATCGAGCAAATCGCCTGAGCGCGCGGCGTAGCCCAGCTCGCTCCACAGCTTGGCGCTGATATGAGGGCAGGTCGGATAGAGCAAGCGCAGCAGCAAAGACACGCCTTCGCACATCACGGCGGTGTCGCCTTCGCTGGCATCGGTCTTGAAGCCTTCAAGTGCGTTGAGCATTTTCATGCAGCCCGAGACCACGGTGTTGTATTGCATGCGCTCGTAGTCGTAGCTCACTTGCTTGAGCACCAAATGCAGCTCGCGGCGCAGATCGAGCGCTTCTTTGCGCAGCTTGGCTTGGCTTAAATCGCCTGCGCATGCGGCCTTGAGGCTGACCTCGTGTTTGGCGGCAAAGTTCCACACGCGGCGCAAGAAGCGGTAGCTGCCCTCGACCGCACCGTCGTTCCACTCCAGCGTGGCCTCCGGCGGTGCGGTGAACATGGTGTAGAGACGCGCGGTGTCGGCGCCGTATTTTTCGATCAGGTCCTGCGGGTCCACGCCATTGTTTTTGGACTTGGACATGGTGCCCACGCCCTCGTAGTCAATCGGCGTGCCCACGGGCAATTTGCCGTCACCACTGTCGGCCTCGTTCTTCAGGCGCACACCGACCGTCTTGCCGCCCTCGTCGAGCACATGCTCGACATCGTGAGGCCAGAAATAGTCTTTGCCCCCCTTGGCCGTGCGCCGCGAGTAAATGTGGTTGAGCACCATGCCTTGCGTGAGCAGCTTG
>CANHBU010000314.1 GCA_947458345.1 Comamonadaceae bacterium | reverse complement strand
GGCGGCGCGGCCGCGCTGGCCGGCGCCATGGGCCTTGCCCCGCTGCAGTCCGATGCCGCTAGCGAGACTTTGGAGGGGGTGGAGCTCGATCGCATCAGCCACCTGAGTTGGCAGTTGCGCACCGGCCCGGCCAGTGGGTCTGCTTTGGGAGCGCTGCAGCCCAGCGCCTGGGTGCAGGCCGCCGAACTGACCAGCGGGGCCAGCCTGGCGGTCCAGGCGGGCGAGCCCGATGCGGGCCTGCCGCAGGCGCTTCGCTTGCGGCTGGCGCCCAGCGAATTCATCACGCAGCGCCTGGCGGCCATGGCCGGCACGGGCGAGCAAAGCACCTGGGCGGCCGTGGCCGGTCATTCGGTGGCCGCCGAGACGCTCAAGCTCGATGTGCAGACCTTGCAATGGCCGGCCCTGGCCGAGCCGCTTGCCGACGCCGCACCGGGCGAGGCGGGCGCACCGAGCCCCGGTCTGGGCCACCCCAGTGGCGAGTCGCTGCGGCCGCACGGCCCTGCGGCGGGCCCCGCCAACGTCTGGACCAGCAGCGCCAGCCAGCGCATGGAGCAATATGAAGAGCTGGCCCAGCGCCTCGGCGAGGCCCTGGGGCAGCGCCTGCAAAGCCAGCTTGAGCGCGGGCAGTGGAAGGTCCAGATGCGGCTCGATCCGGCCCAACTCGGTCGCATCGACCTGGATCTGGACATGAACGCCGGCGCTCTCGATGCGGTCTTTCGCAGTGACAATCAGCTCACCCGCGACCTGATAGCCCAAAGTTTGCCCAAATTGCGCGACAGCTTGGCGCAAGCGGGCACGGCAGTTGCTAATGTCTGGGTTCAAGGGGATTCCAGCCGCCAATCTGGCGGAAATCCGACACCCGAGCGTGCGCCTGAGATGCCTCAGGCCAGTGGCCGCAACACCGACTCTGATGAGCCGGTAGCGGCAGCGGCCTCACCCAGACCGCGCCGGGGGACAAGTGCCTGGGATGTGCTAGCCTGACCTGAAGGGCTGGCGCCTCGCACAGGCGTTACCTGAGGGTTGAGTCATGGCAGAAGAAGCAGTTGTTGAAGAAGGTGCGGAACAAAAGCCCAAGTCCAAGCTGATCCCGATCATTTTGGGAGCGGTGGGCCTGATCGTGCTCGTGGCCGGCACCATGCTGGCCACGCTGTACTTCACGGGTTATTTCAAACCCAAGCCGCCGCAGCTGTCGGCCCAAGAGCGCATCGCCCTGGGCCTGGACCCCGAGCCCGGCGCGGCCACCAAGGACGGTGAGAAGGGCAAGGACGGCAAAGGCAAGGACGGCAAAGATGCCTTGCCCGAAAAGCTCAAGAAGTCGCCGCAGGCTGAGCGCTTTGACTTCAATTACTTCCAGATGGAGCGCGAGTTCCTGGTCAATATCACCGGCTCCAAGCGCGTGATGTCGATCCAGGTGGCCGTCATGACCCGCTACGACCAGCGCGTGGTCGACAACATCAAGAAACACGAATTTGCCCTGCGCTCGGTCATGATGGACGTCATGCGCCAGTCGCAAGAGGGCGAGATCAACAAGCCCGAGTTCCGCGTCGACCTGGCCAAGAGGCTGCGCGATGCGATGAACGCCCAGCTCGAGAAGTTCGAGGAATTTGGCGGCGTGGAAGACGTTTTCTTCACCTCCTTTATCGTGCAGTAAGCGCACGCAACCGGCCGCGACCTGACCATGTCTGATCAACTGTTGACCGCAGAGGAGCTCTCGGCGCTGGCCGAAGGCATCAACGACGGCAGCATCCCCGTCGATACGGGCTACAACACCGCCATGCGCGTGCGCAAGCACGATCTGGCCAGCGAAGATTCGAGTCTCGGGGTTAATGTGACCTCGATCGACATGATCAACGAGCGCTTCATCCGCACCTTTCGGCTCGGACTGCTCGAGATGCTGCGTTCGAGCCCGCGGGTCACGCCCAACCGGGTCCAGATCTCCCGCTTTGGCGACTACCTCAAGGGCCTGCGCGCGCCGCTTTCGGTCAATATGGTGCGCCTCAATCCCCTGCGCGGCTACTCCATCGTGGCCATCGACCCCGTGGTGGTGTTTAGCTCGCTGGACAGCTTTTTTGGTGGCTTTGGCCGCGGCGTCACCCAGTTGCCGGCCACGCGCCTGTTCACGCCCACCGAGACCCGGATCATCAACATGATCCTGGAGGTCTTCTTCCGCTCCCTCAAGGACGCCTGGGCGCCCATCATGGACATCGACCAGGAGGTGGTGAGCTCGGAGATCAATCCGCAGTTTGCCCAAATCGCCGATGAAAACGATCTGGTGATCGTCTCGCATTTTGAGGTCGAAGCCGGCCCCAACACACAGGGCTTTATCGATCTGGTCTACCCCTATGCCTCGCTCAAGCCGGTGCGCGATTTGCTGCGCAGCCGCGTGCAGACCGGCGACGGCAACGAGGAGTCGGACAACCAGTGGCGCAACGACCTGGGCACCGCCGTCGACAACGCCCCAGTCGAGCTGCGCGTGCTGCTCGGTGAAATCTCCAGCAGCCTGGGCGCCGTCGAGGCCATGCAGCCCGGCGACGTGCTGTTCTTCAAAAAGCCGGACTTGGCCCGGATGCTGATCAACGAAGTGCCTGCCTTTGATGTGCAGGTGGGCAATCTGGGCAGCCAGACGGCGGTGCAGATTGCCCGCAGCGTCGTCCCCGGCATGCAATAAACACACGCAGGACCCTAGACCATGAGCGATCCCAAACTTGGCAATACCGGCGCCGGCGACGGCCAGATCAACCCTGAGGTGTTGCAAAACATCCAGGTGACCTTGTCCGTGGAGGTGGGCCGCGCCATGATCAAGATCCGCGACCTCATGCGCCTGACCCAGGGCAGCGTGGTCGAGCTCGATCACATCGCCGGTGAGCCGCTGGACCTGCTGGTCAACAAGACCGTGGTGGCCCAAGGCGAGGTGGTGCTGGTCAACGACCGCTACGGCATCCGCCTGACCCGCGTCGTGCCCGCTTCCGAGCGCATGAAAAACCTCTGATCAGCAAGCAGACCGGCCATCATGGACATCTTGCGCATCATCGGCAGCCTGATCCTCGTGTTCGGGCTCATGGGCGCGCTGCTGTGGGGCTTAAAGCGCATGCAGATGAAGATCGGCACGCCCATGCCCGGCCGCCGGCTGCATCTGCTCGAGACCGTCAGTGTCGGGCCGCGCCAAAAAATTGCCTTGCTGCGCATCGATACCCGTGAAGTGCTGGTCGGGCTCTCGCCCGGGCAGATGACCGCGCTCGGTCAATGGACGGTCGCAGCCGGCCAACCAGAGGCCCCAGGTGGCGCAGGCGAGCCTGCGCCCGCCGCGGCCGAAACCTACCCCATGACGGCCCAGGCCCTGCTGGAGCGGGAGTCGCGAAATGGCCGCTAGATTCTGGATCCGCGCAGGCGCGCTGCTCATGCTCGCTGCCTTGCTGGTGCTGCCCGAAAGCGGCTGGGCGCAGGGCCTGCCGATGGTGACGGCCAGCCAGGGCCCGCGCGGCACGCAGTACAGCATCACGCTGCAGTTGCTGGCCCTGATGACGGTGCTCACGCTGCT
>CANHBU010000313.1 GCA_947458345.1 Comamonadaceae bacterium | reverse complement strand
TGCTGGCCCCCCGTGGGAGACCAAAGGCCGAGGTGCCCAAGATTCGCGTGGGCATACGGCTCTCGCCCCAGGTCATCGAGCAATTCAAAGCCGGGGGCAGTGGCTGGCAAACACGCATCGACCAGGCATTGCGTGACTTGATCGCCCAGCCCGCCCAAGCGCGTTAGGCGCAGTGCCTGAACTCACGCACCGGCCGCATCCCAGCTGCACTCAGTACTTCTCAGCCAGCAGCCCCATGCCCGGCAGCGCATCTTTGATGCCCAGGCGGCGCAGGGCGAGCCAGTAGGTGGCGACGTTGACGCCGATCAGGGGTTTGCCCAGGCGCTGCTCGATCGCCGGTGTCAGCGCCGAGACGGGCAGGTTGGTGCCCACATGGATCAGCGCGTCTGCCTTGGGATCGTTGGCCTCATCGAAGCCCTGCATGATCTGCTCGGCGGTAAAGCGCGCCACGGCGGTGGGGCCGGTGGACTTCAGGCCGTGGGTGCGGGTCACCTCGTAGCCACAGGCGGTAAAGAAGGCCGCGATCATTTCGTCGGCCGGTGGCCAGTAGGGCGTGAGGATGGCGATGCGGCTTGGCCGGCCGATGGCTTCGAGGCCGGCCAGCACGGCGCGCGAGGGCGTGATGAAGGGAATGCCGCAGAGCTTTTCGAGCCGTTGCTCCTCGGCCAGCGCCTGCGCGCCATCGCCGCGGAAAGAATGGATCGAGTGACCGTGGGCCACCACATGGGGCTCACATAGCAGCACCAACTCCAGCGCTTCTTCGAGCTCTCCCTTTTCGGTTTCAAGCGCGCGCTTGTAGGCGGCCTGGTCGTCGTAGGGCCGAGGCGGCAGGCGCATGCGGGTGACATGATTGGTCACGCCGGGTGGGCGCATGGCTTCCATCTCGGGTTGAACGATGGTGTTGGTGGCCGGCACCACCACCGCCACTTTGGCGCGGGTGGCCAGGCTGTCCGGGCTGGGTGTGCGGGTCTGGATAGACATGGGGGCTCTCCTCCTGAGTTTGCGGCGCTGCTTGCGCGATGCGGCTGGCCTTGGCGTGGGCTCAGGTGATCGCGTTGGCGCGAGCGATGCTGTTGATCATGGACGACATCAGCAGGTAGGCACGCGCCTTGACCGGGTCGGCCACGGTCTGGCGCAGCTCTTCAAAGCGCGCGAGCCGGGTCGGCAGGTCTTTTTCTTCCAGGTTCTTTTTGTTCTTGACCGACAGGGTCTGCACATACTCCATGGCCACCGTGTGGCGCTGGCGGTGATACAGGTCGAGCAGGTCTGCGCTGGCGCTGCCTTGCATGACCCGGGCGAGCTTTTCACCGAGGTTGACCGCGTCATGTATGCCGCTGTTGAGCCCGAAGCCGCCCAGCGGGTTGTTGACGTGCGCCGAGTCACCGGCCAGAAGCACGCGGCCGACGCGAAACTGCTGGGCCACGCGCTGGTGCACGCGGTAGACGCTCTGGTGCACGATGGGGTAGGTCTCTTGCGCAGGCGCCCCGATGATGCGGTTGATGGTGCGGTGGGCAAAGGCCGGCGCCAGCACTTCTTCGTCGCTCAGATCGTCGTTCACCGGCGTGGTCATGCGCCACAGGCCGGGCGGGCCGGCGTCGGGCATGCGAAAGAAGGCCAGCCATTGCTGTGGGTCGCTGATGTAGGCGTTGTCGGCATAGCCCAGGGGCTCGAAGTCGAAGGGCGTGCTGACCACGGTGTAGCGTTCGGGCCAGGTGTAGCCGTCAAACGAAATGCCCGCGCTCTTGCGCACCGGGCTGCGGCCGCCGTCGGCCCCAATCAAATAGCGCCCCTTGACCTGCACCACACCTTGCGCGGTGCGGGCGCTGGCCACCACCGCCTCGTCGTTTTGCGTCAGCTCGATGAACTCGTGTGAGAACAGCACCTGCGCATGGCTGTAGGCCTTGAGTTTGCTCAGCAAGATGGGCGTCAGGCGGTGCTGCTCCAGGTGCAACCTGAAGGGGTAGGGGGTGTCGTTCTTGAGCAGGTCGAGGTCCCACTGCGCAATCAGCCCATATTCCCGGTCGCGCGACTGCCAGTGGCGGACCTTGATGCCGGTTTGCAGCATGGCATCGGCCACGCCTTCGGGCTGCAGCATTTCCAGGGTGGGCGGATGAAAGGTGCCGGCACGCAGATCCAGCGTGGTGCCCGGCTCGCTTTCGAGCACGGTCACCGGCACTTGCCGACGGGCCAGTTCAAGCGCGCACAGCAGCCCGACTGGGCCGGCGCCGATCACGATGACGGGCAGGGTGTCAGAAGCATTCATGTGGAAGATGGATCCGGCCCACGGGCCATGAGTTGACGGGCGCGTTCGATGACCGGACGATCGATCATCTGACCGGCCACGCGCTGCGCGCCACTGCCGTTTTCAGCGGCGGCCAGCACGGCCGTGGCCCACTGCAATTGAGCGGCCGAGGGCGCAAAGCCCTCATGCGTGGGGGGCAGTTGCGCGGGGTGGATGCACAGTTTGGCGCCAAAGCCGTGGCGGGCGGCGCGCGCCGCATCTTGTCGCACCGGCTCGGCCTGGTCGAGCACGAAGCTCACGCCATCAATGGGCGCGCTCAGACGGGCGGCGGCGCAGTGCAGCACCATGGCCTGCCGGGCGTGCGTCAGCGTGTCCCAGCTGTCTTCGCAGCCGAGGTCACGCGCCAGATCGGCCGAGCCGAAAGCCATGCGGTGCAGGCCAGGGTGCTGGGCGATGTCGGCCAGGTTGACGATGCCGCGCGCCGACTCGACCAGCGCGATCAGCGGCAAGTCAGTCTGCGCCTGCACGGCCGCCAGGTCTTGCCGGCTTTCGGTCTTGGGCAGCATCACGCCGGCCAATCGGCCCAGCTGGGCGGCCTCGGCCACCAGCGCCATGTCGGCGGCAAACCAGGGTGTGCCCAGGGCGTTGATGCGCAGCCAGGTTGCGCCTGGGCCCGCGCCTTCGCGCAGGTGGCCAGCCAGTTGTGCGCGGGCCGCGTCTTTGTGCTCGGGGTCGATGGCGTCTTCGAGGTCGACGATGACCGCTTGCGCGCCAGCCGCAAAGGCTTTGCCGATGCGCTCGCACCGCGCCGCCGGCACGAACAGGTAGCTCACCGGCAGCGTGGGGCTCATCGCAGGGTCACCCGACCGTCGACGCCCACCTGACCGATGTTGTTGGTGGTCCAGACCGCCAGGGCGTCGGCTTGCGCGCTGCAGTGCAGATGAAAGCCGCTGAGGTCAAAGGTGGGCTTGAGCGCCCGAAACTCAAAACGTGCCACGGCGCGGCCCGGTGCCACCTGGGTCTGCACCAGATGCAGCAGCAGCGTGGCCAGCAGCGGGCCATGCACCACCAAGCCGGGATAGCCTTCCACCTGGCGGCAGTAGTCGACGTCGTAATGGATGCGATGGCCATTGAAGGTGGCGGCTGAATAGCGAAACAGCGCCACCGCATCGGCCTGCCAAGGCATTACGGTCTGGCCTTCGCGCTCGAACTGATGCACCCCGCCCCGCACCTGTTGGCCGAGCTGGTTCAGGGCCTGCGTCTCGGCGTCGCTGGCCGCTTCGCGGTAGACGATGTCGTGTTC
>CANHBU010000312.1 GCA_947458345.1 Comamonadaceae bacterium | reverse complement strand
GGTGCTCGGGGTGGCGTCGGCGTCGTACAAGCCGGTCTGCGCATTGAGCACCAGCATCGATTCGGTGGCGTAATAGCGGCCGATCTTGGCCAGCTCCGCCTTGTCGCGCAGCGGCGGGATCAACCGGCCGGCAGCGCCGAGCACGCCAACGATGGCGTCGAGCAGCGCCACCGGTACCTGCTTGAAGCGCGGCGCCAGGCCCAGGGCCTCGAAGAGCATCTGGCCTTGTTGGCGCGGCGTCAGCGCTGGCCCTGGCCCACCGATGGGCAAGATGCGTCGATGCAGCGTTGAATCGGTGATGCATTGCGCCAGGTACCGCCCCAGGTCGCGGTCGCTGATCGGCTTGCAGGCGGTCAACTCACCGTTGCCAAACATCAGATAGGGCTTGCCCTGGCGCACCCGTTCGACTTGTCCGCTGATCGACTTGAAAAATGCGGTGGGCCGCACGATGGAGTAGTTGATTCCCGAATCGATGAGCTCACGCTCGAAGGCCAGCTTGGCCTGCTGGAAGGCCAGCCGCGGTTTTTGCACGCACAGCGCCGACAGCAGCACCATCTGCTGCACGCCCGCCTGGCGGGCCGCCTCCAGCGCTCGGGAGTGCGCCTGATGGTCGATGGCCCAGGCATCGGCGGGAGCGCCAGTTCGCGAGGCCAGGCAGGACAGCAGCACATCGAAGTGCTCGCCCCGAAATCCGTCGCGCGCCAGGCTCTGCGGATCGCGCACGTCACCCAGGCGCAGATGGGCGCCTTCAAGCAGGCGAGCCGATGCGTCGGGTGTCAGCGCACCGCCCACGCCGGCCTTGGGCCGTACCAGGCAGACGACCTCATGGCCGTGCTCGAGCAAGGCTGCGACGGCGGCGCGGCCAATGGTGCCGGTGGCACCGAGAACAAATACGCGCAGGGACATGGGGTGGCGTGGTTCATCCAGGTTGCAGACCCAAGCTGCGACCTGGCAGGGCGGTGAGCAGGGCGATATCTTAAGAACAAAACCTCCCGGTGTGAGGGACCTATGGTGGCTGGGCCGCGGTCAGACCGCGCGGTTTAGGCTGGTAGCGGAGCGCTTTGGTCGTGGGATGGCTTAGCCTGCCTTGGTTTTGCAAGTTCGTGCGTGGCTTTGGGGGTCTGCATGGGTTCATTCTTGTCATTGAAGTTGCCACGACCCTCTGCGGCGCAAGCGCCTCGCGGCCAAAGGCCGCTCCTGGCAATGAAGAAAGTCTGGCAATCCTATCGACGACGAGGTTTTGCAGACCTTCTGCGTCCGTTGGAAATAACCGACACAACGATGGATTTGCAGATGCTAACTTCGCGGTATGAAAAAAATCTGGGACATCTCCCCGCCCGTCGGTCCGGGCAGCCCCGTCTTTGAGGGCGATACACGGTACAGCCAGCAATGGACCTGGCGCATCGGCGCCAACTGCCCGGTCAATGTGAGTGCAGTGACCTTGTCACCCCATGTCGGCGCCCATGCCGATGCGCCGCTGCACTACAGCAGCCAGGGTGCGGCCGTCGGCTCCCTCGACCTTGAGCCCTACCTGGGGCCTTGCCGGGTGATCCATGCGCTCGGGCCGGGGCCCTGTGTTGAGATCGACGAACTGGCCCACGCTCAAGCCAATTTGCCGCCGCGGGTGTTGCTTCGCACCTGCGAGCGTTTTGCGCACACGTCTTTCGACCCCGGCTTCAAGGCGATCTCGCCCCAGACCTTGGGCTGGCTGGCCGACCGCGGCGTGCGGCTGGTGGGTATCGACAGTGCAAGTGTGGACCCGGCCACGAGCAAGGATCTGGCGGCCCACCAGGTGCTCCTGCACCGCGATATTCGGGTGCTGGAAAACCTGTGCCTCGATGAGGTGGAACAGGGCGATTACGAGCTGATTGCCTTGCCCCTGAAGTGGATGCACTGCGATGCGAGCCCAGTGCGCGCCGTGCTGCGCTCATTGTCGTCTTGAGGCGCCGTGAATTGATGCGAACGCGCTGCCTGGGCTCTTCTTTCAACGTTCTTTTTCTTGACCTGATTTCCCTATGACTTCTGCCGTGAATTCTTTGCAAGACTGCCTACAACTCGATGAGCAAGATCCCCTGCGCAGCTTGCGCGGCTTGTTTGATCTGCCCGATGGCCTGATTTACCTCGACGGCAATTCCCTGGGCGCTTTGCCGCGGGCCGCGCCTGAGCGCTTGGCGCAGGCCATCACCCAGGAGTGGGGGCAGGGCCTGATCCGCAGTTGGAACAGCGCGGGTTGGTTCGAGCTGCCCCGGCGCGTGGGCGACAAAATTGCCCGACTCATTGGCGCGCGTGCCGGTGAGGTGCTGGCGCTCGACAGCACCTCGATCAATCTCTACAAGGTGCTCAGTGCGGCGCTGCAGATCGCCCGGCACGACGCGCCCGGGCGCAAGATCGTGCTGAGCGAGCGCAGCAATTTCCCCACGGATCTCTACATCGCGCAGTCCCTGTGTGAGCAGCACGGCATGGAGCTCAGACTCGTCGAGTCCGGGCAGTTGCAGCAGGCCTTGGATGACGATGTGGCGGTGCTGCTGCTGACGCACGTCAACTACCGCACGGGCGCGATGCATGACATGGCCGCTGTGGGTGCGCTGGCCCATCGCTGTGGCGCCCTGTGTGTGTGGGATCTGGCGCACAGCGCTGGCGCGGTCGAGCTTGACCTGCATGCGGCGCAAGCCGATTTTGCGGTCGGCTGCGGCTACAAGTACCTCAATGGTGGCCCAGGAGCACCGGCCTTTCTTTGGGTTCACCCCAGGCACAGCGAGCGCTTTTGGCAGCCGCTGTCGGGCTGGTGGGGGCATGCCCAGCCCTTTGCCTTCGAGCCCGGCTACAGGCCTGCCGCAGGGATCGGGCGCTACCAGTGCGGCACGCAGCCCATGCTTAGCCTGATTGCGCTGGATGTGGGGGTCGACACCGTACTGGCTGCCGAGCCCTTGGGCGGCATGGCCGCGCTTCGGCGCAAATCCCTGGCCTTGACGCGCCTGTTTGCCCACTTGCTGCAGCAGCGCTTGGCGGGCCACGGCCTGAGCGTGGTGAGCCCCCAAGACGACGATCAGCGAGGCTCGCACATCAGCCTGACGCGGGCACACGGCGCTTACGCGATCGTGCAGGCCCTGATTGAGCGCGGCGTCGTGGGTGACTTTCGCGCGGGCGATGGCTCAGCCCATCCGGACATTCTGCGTTTTGGGGTGTGCCCGCTTTACACCCGCTATGTCGACATCTGGCACGCTGTTGATCGCTTGCAGCAGGTGATGAGCAGTGGCGCCTGGCAAGATGCGAAGTACGGACAGCAGCAGTCGGTCACTTAAGGGGTCTGCCATGAGTTCTTGCCCGTTTCACGCCAGCTCTGACAGCGAGGATGGGGGCGCCGCTGCGAGCCCTCAGACGCTGGCTGGCCCGCAATTGCCCGAGCAGGAGTCGATCGCCCTGGACTTTGAGGGCCGCATGAGCTACGGCGACTACCTGCATCTCGATGCCATCCTCACGGCGCAGCAGCCCCTGTCACCCGATCCCAACGAGATGCTCTTCATCATTCAGCATCAAACGAGCGAGTTGTGGATGAAGCTCATGCT
>CANHBU010000311.1 GCA_947458345.1 Comamonadaceae bacterium | reverse complement strand
CACGCCCAGCGCATGCAGCTCACGGGCGAAGTCAACAATGCCGGTTTTGTCGGAGACGGATATCAGGGCGTACATGGCGGGGGCCTTGTGTGGGTCGATAGAAGCAAAAAACGAAGGCCGGCGCAGCGCCAAGCCGCCAGTCAAAACAGGGCTTACTTGACCAGCTTGTGGTCGAGCAGTTTTTTGCGCAGGGTGTTGCGGTTCAGGCCCAGCCATTGGGCCGCGCGCGACTGGTTGTGATCGGCCTGTTGCATCACCACCTCGAGCATAGGCTTTTCGACCGTGCCCACCAGCATGTCGTACAGGCCCGCGGGCTCGGTGCCGCGCAGGTCCTTGAAGTAGCTCTCCAGGCTGGCACGCACGCACTCTTCAATGTTCTTCTTGCTCATGCACAAGCTTCCTCTTGTTCTTGCTGGCCCGTCTGCCAAGGCGCGGGCGGTAAGCGGTCTATGCGCTGGGCCAGCGCATCAAAAAAATCAGCCACAGCGGCCAGCTGGGCATCGGCCGCGTCGATCGCATTGACCTGTTGGCGCAGCGCCTCGCCACCGGGCAGGCTGCGCAAATACCAGGCGATGTGCTTGCGCGCGCTGCGCACGCCGGCATACTCACCGTAGAGCCCATGGTGCTCGGCCAGATGCTCGAGCAGCAGGCGCCGCACTTCGGCCACCAGGGGGCTGGCCAAGTGCTCGCCGGTTTGCAGGTAGTGGGCCACTTCTCGAAAGATCCAGGGCCGGCCCTGCGCAGCGCGGCCAATCATCACCGCGTCGGCGCCGGTGCGCGCCAAGACCTCACGCGCCTTCTGGGGCGAGTCGATGTCGCCATTGGCCACCACGGGCACCGCCACTGCGGCCTTGACAGCGGCAATGGTGTCGTATTCGGCCTGACCCTTATAGCCTTGCTCGCGGGTGCGGCCGTGCACGGTGATCATCTGGATGCCCACACCCTCGAAGGCACGCGCCAGCGCCACTGCGTTCTTGTGCTCGCCCGACCAGCCGGTGCGCATCTTGAGCGTGACCGGCACGCCGTGCGGCTGGCAGGCCTCGACCACCGCCTGGGCAATGGCAATGGCCAGCGGCTCGTTTTGCATCAGCGCCGAGCCGGCCCACTTGTTGCACACCTTCTTGGCCGGGCAGCCCATATTGATGTCGATGATTTGAGCGCCGCGCTCGATGTTGTAGACGGCGGCATCGGCCATCATCTGGGCCTCGGTGCCGGCAATTTGCACCGCGATCGGGGCGGCCTCGCCTTGGTGATCGGCCCGGCGGGAGGTCTTGAGGCTATCCCACAGATCGCGCCGCGAGGTCACCATCTCACTGACCGCATAGCCGGCGCCCAGGGCCTTGCACAGGCGGCGAAAAGGCCGATCGGTCACGCCCGCCATAGGGGCGGCGAAAACGCGATTGGCCAGGGCGTAGGGGCCGATGTGCATGGGCAAGAGACGGTCGGGCTGGGGCGGGGGGAAGCGGATTCTACCTGCCCGAATTTTCAGCAAACTGGCACTCGGGCCGCATCGCGGCGTGCGGGCACAATGATCGGGTTATGAACGAGACCCTCAACGAGCTGCTGCAACTGCTGGCCTTGCCCGAATACGGCCTGAGTACGGTGTTCGTGGTCTCGTTCATCTCGGCCACGCTGCTGCCGATGGGCTCAGAGCCAGCGGTTTTTGGCCTGATCAAGCTGCGGCCCGACCTGTTTTGGCCCACCATCGCTGTAGCCACGGTGGGCAACACCCTGGGCGGCGCGCTGGACTGGGCGATGGGGTACGGGGCGCATCGCGTGGCCGACCGCTACGCCCGCTCCAGTCAGCATGGCCGGGCCCTGCGCTGGCTCGAAAAACTGGGTCCCAAGGCCTGCTTGCTGGCCTGGCTGCCGGCGGTGGGCGACCCGCTGTGCGCCGTGGCCGGCTGGCTGCGCCTGCCCTTTTGGCCCTGCGTGTTTTACATGGCCATCGGCAAGTTCGCGCGTTATGTCACCATGACCGCCGCGCTGCTGTGGGTGTTTCCCGGCGGCATTTCGTTAAGTTGAGGTTCGTGAGCCGGATCGGCAGATCAACGCCGCTGCTGGATCGCTTCGTGCCTCGCGATGACGCAGGGTTTGAATTGCTGTGCGCCTCGCAATGACGGGGTTTTGCAGACCTTCCCTGAGGCCCGGGTGCAGGGCCGGTGCCGCCACTGGATCGCTTCGTGCCTCGCGATGACGAGAGGTTTGAATTGCTGTGCGCCTAGCGATGACGCAGGGTTGGAAATGCTGCTTCCCCGGCGACGACGGTGGGCGCGGTACCCGGATTACGCCGACTTTTCTCAGTAGGTCTCAAGCAAGCTGCCAAAGCCGGTGACCTTGTCGGTGATGCCCGAGTCGCGCAGCGCGTGCCAATAAATGGCGGTGTTGATGGCAATGACTGGCTTGGCAAACCAGACCTCGGCCTGCGCGGCCAGTCGGGCCATGGCCAGGTTGGTGCCCACCTGCACCAGCGCATCGATGTCGTCACCATCGAGCTCGCGCAGGCTGTCCATGAGCTGGCGCTCGCTGGTGTGGGCAATGAGCACCGGGCTGGCGCAGCGCAGGCCTTTGATGCGTTTGACCTGATAGCCCGACTCTTCAAAAAAGCGGGCCACGTTCTGGTCGCCCACCGGCTGATAAGGCGTGATGACCGCAATGCGCCTGATGCCCATGGCGTCAAAGGCGGCGCTGCAGGCGTCCGAGCCCATGGACACCGGCAGTCCCGTCATGGCTTCGAGCTTGGCGCGCAAAGCCCGGCTGGCCTTCAGACCATCCCAGAAGGTTTCGGCCGAAATGCCCAGCACCAAACGGTCGGGCTCGCAGGACATGATGGACTCGACCGCCTCGTCCTGCGCGGCATCGATCAGGGCAATGAGCCGGCTGAAGTCCTCGTCGTTGTTCAGCGGCATGTTCGGAATGCGGATCCGGCTGGTGTGATTGGTCACACCCGGCGGGCTCATGGCATCGAACTCGGGTTGCACGCTGGTGTTGGTTGAAGGAATGAGCACGCCAAACTTTTGGCGCCATCCGAGGCTGTCGCGGGTGGGGTTCATGGCTTGATGATTGGAAGGAAGGGCGGTGTCGGCCAGCGCTGCGTTGCCCGCAAGATACCAGCGACCTCACGCTTGGACGAATGGATCAACTGCGCTTGATCCTACCTGATGCGATCAGACACAGGGACTGTTCGCAGGCCGCATCGCCGCGGGGGCGCGGCTCCCACAGGGGCACAAGCGCATCCGCCGAGGGGCGCGGCAGCTGCTGCTGCCTGGCGCTCAGACGTTGAACAGGAAGTTCATGACATCGCCGTCCTTGACGATGTATTCCTTGCCTTCGCTGCGCATCTTGCCGGCGTCTTTGGCGCCCTGCTCGCCCTTGAGGGCGATGTAGTCGTCAAAGGCGATGGTCTGGGCGCGGATGAAGCCGCGTTCAAAGTCACCGTGGATCACGCCGGCGGCCTGAGGGGCGCTGGCGCCAATGCGCACGGTCCAGGCGCGCACTTCCTTGACGCCCGCGGTGAAGTAGGTCTGCAGGCCGAGCAGCTTGAAGGCCGCGCGGATCAGGCGATTGAGGCCGGGCTCACT
>CANHBU010000310.1 GCA_947458345.1 Comamonadaceae bacterium | reverse complement strand
TCGACGACAAATCGGCAGCGGTCGAGGCCACGGTCGACGAGGCGCTGTACAACCTCAATCGGCATTTGTTCAAGGACGACGAGCTGGTGGTGGTGCAAGGCCTGCTCCAGCCCGATCGCTTCAGCGGCGGTTTTCGCTTCAAGGTGGCCCAGGTCTGGGATTTGGAGTCGGCGCGCTGTCGCTTTGGCAAATACCTGCACTTAGCCATTAATGGCAGCGACCCCGATATTGCGCGCCTGGTGCGCGAGTTCCCGGCGCGCCGCCAGCAAAGCGAGGAGGGCGAGCGGGTGCAGGGTTTGCCGCTGCGCTTGAGCGTGTTCCGAAACGGCGCCAGCGCCGAGCTGCAGTTGGGCGAAGCGGCCCGCATCTACCCCAGTGATGCAGCCCTGGCCAGCGCCATGGCCCAGGCCGACAAAGGGCGGGCCCAGATCGTTTACGAGTAGGGCCTGGGCCCACCGCGATCAGCGATTGAATTTGACGGTGATGAGCATGCCCTCGCGCAGCAGCAACTCGGGGATGCGGCCGTCGATGTCTTTGGGCACGGCCACCATTTTCTCGATGCCGCGCATCACCGCATCGTCGAAGCTTGAACGACCACTGCTGGTGACCACCTCGGATTTGACGATCTTGCCATCGGGTCCGGTTCGCACCAGAACGACCACGGTGTAGCGGCTCAGATTGGGTTCGTTGAAGGTGGTGTTGTCGCGGATCAGCTGGATGATCCGGCCCACATAGCTTGATGAGGGGGCACTGCTGCGCTCGGCAGTGCCTTTGTCGCTGGCCGCGCCGGTGCCAGCGGCCTGCGTGGGTAGGGCTTTGGTCGCTTGCGCAGGCGGTGTGACTTGCTGCTGCTGCTGCTGCTGCGGCTGCTGCGGCTGCTGCGGCTGCTGCGGCTGCGGCTGCGGTTGAGTGGGCGCAGCTTGAGCGGCGGGAGCTTGAGTGGCCGCAGGGGGCAGATTGGTTGGCGCTGCTTTGGCCGGCGCCGCAGCGGGCAGCGTTTGCGCGGCTTTGGCCTCGGTCTTGACGGTGGCGCTGGCCGCTTGATCGCGGATGCGGCGCAGTGCTTCGGCGCGCACCTGGGCTTGCAGTTGCTCTTGCCGGCGGTCGTCCTCCTGCGCCGCGACTGCCTTGGCCCGTCGGTCTCTTTCGGCCTGTTCGCGTTCGAGCTGCGCCTTGTTCAGCTCTTGCTCCTTGCGTCGCTTTTCAGTCCCGATGTCGCCTTCGCGCGCCGGCGCCGCCTTGGCCGCGGGGGCCGCCTTGGCTGGCGGCGCTACCTTGGTCGCTGCGGGCTGGGGGGCGGGAGCCGGCGGCGGCGGAGGAGGCGGAGGCGCCGGGGCTGCTTGTTGCGCCGTGGGCGACCAGATTTCGGCGCTGAAGGCCACCGGCAGGGGGGGGCTGGGCGCCCTGGCCGCCCAGATGATGGCTGCTGCCAGCAGGCCAGCGAGCAACATCGAGCCCGGCCAGGCCCACTTTTCGCTCGGGGCCGGCGGCGGCTCGAAATAGCGGTTGAGTGCGCGGTAGTCCATGGCCTGGGTTGACACTCGAGTCGCAGTCGATCCGGTGGGCGCTGGGCTTGGGCTCACTGGGCCGTCTGCACCGACAAGGCAATGCGGCCGACCCCAGCCTTGTTGAGCTCGTCCATGACCTTGACGACGATCTCGTAGCGCACCGACTTGTCGGCCGTGATCAGCACCGGCGTGGGCTGCTGGCCCGCCTCGACCTCTGGCTGCAGGGCCTTGACCGCCTGTCCGATACCGGCCAGGGTGCTGGCCACCGGCGCTCCCGTGGCCGGCTTGATTTCGATGCGGTTGTTTTGATTGATGAGCAACTGGATCGGCTGCGCCGGCTGCGCCGCGGCCTTGCTCACGCTGGGCAGGTTGATCATGCTCGGCGTGATTAGCGGAGCGGTCACCATGAAGATGATCAGCAGCACCAGCATCACGTCGATGAAAGGCACCATATTGATTTCGTTCATGGTGCGCCGGCCACGGCCGCGCTGCCTCAGCCCAGCCATTTACCGCCTCCCGCGGCGGCTTGACCGCCAAGGTTGTACTGCAGTTTGTTGACGTACTCCTCGATGGCGATATCTAGGTGGTTGGCCACCTGATCAATCTGATTGACAAAACGGTTGTAGGCGATGACGGCCGGAATGGCCGTCAGCAGGGCAATGGCGGTGGCCACCAAGGCCTCGGCGATGCCCGGAGCCACCTTGGCCAACGTCACTTGCTCCAAGCCGCCGAGCCCGGTGAAGGCATGCATGATGCCCCAGACGGTGCCCAGCAGACCCACATAGGGCGAGACCGATCCCACCGTGCCCAGCAGCCACAGCCGCGATTCCATTTTTTCGAGCTCCAGTTGCACCTGGATGCGCATCGCGCAGCGCGAGCCGTCGAGCAGCGCGGCCACGCTGGTCACGCCTTTGCCCTTGAGCTCTTGGAACTCGCGCATGCCTCGCTCAAAGACTCTCTCCTTGCCGCCTTTGCTTTCTTTGCCGTTGCGCATGGCGTTGGCATAAAGGTCGGCCAGGGTGAGGTTGGAGCGAAACTCCTGGTCGAAATCGGCGTTCATGTTGACCTGGTGCTTGATTCGCCACAGGTTGCGCAAAATGATCACCCAACTGCTCAGCGCCATCAGGATCAGAATCAGCACCACGGCCTTGACCACCCAGGTGGCATGGGTCATGAGGGTGACGATGGAAAGGTCGTTGTTCATGGACTAGGGGTTCAGTCGTTGCAAAACACAGGGGGCGATGCGCGCCGGCTTGAAATGGGCGTCGACCCAGCCGATGCGAATCGAGGCCTCACACAAGATGGTAGCGCAGACTTTGAGGCGGGCCTGTTGCGCGATCCACAGGCTGCTGCGGCCGCTCTCGACCAGCTCGGCGGTAACGCACAGCTCGTCGTCAAGCCGAGCCGGTTGCAGGTAGCGCAGACTCGCCTGGCTGACGACAAACATGCCGCCGGTGCTTTGGCGCAGCGCGCCTTGCTCGATGCCCAGGCTGCGCAGCCACTCGGTGCGGGCGCGTTCAAAGAATTTGAGGTAGTTGGCGTAGAACACGATGCCGCCGGCGTCGGTGTCTTCCCAGTACACCCGCACCGGCCATTGGAAGACGAGGGCGGTGCCTTCAGGCAAGCACCGTCTCCAGGCGGGCAATGGCCTGCTGCAGCTGCCCCATGCTGCTGGCCGTTGAAAAACGGATGTGGCGCTGCGGCTGGGCCTGACCGAAGTCGCGCCCGGGCGTGACCACGACGCGGGCGCGCTCCATCAGGGCAAAGGCCAGGTCCCAGCTGCCGCCGGTGCCGTCGCTTTGTCCGGCTGGCAGGCCTAGGCGTTCGATGGCCGCGCTGGCATCGGCGTAGGCGTAAAACGCACCGTCGGGCCGCACCGGCACGTGCAGGCCCAGGCGCTCGAGCTCGGGCAGGAAATAGTCGCGCCTGGCCTTGAACTGTTCGCGCCGGCGCTCGTATTCGGCCAGGCTTTCCGGCTCAAAGCAGGCCAGCGCCGCATGCTGGGCCACCGCGCTCGGACAGATGAACAGGTTCTGGGCCAGCCGCTCGATCACGGGCACCAGTGCCGGCGGCACGACC
>CANHBU010000309.1 GCA_947458345.1 Comamonadaceae bacterium | reverse complement strand
GTGACCGACACCCCGGCCCTGGCCAGGCCGTAGGCCAGTGTCAGGCCCACTGGCCCTGCGCCGACCACGATGACCTGGCTTGTGTGTGTTTCGGACATGGCTGGTTTGAGTAAAGTTGTACATCCTACCCGCAGCAGGATCGGCAGCCACCAAACGGGCCGATGGCATGGCTCGACCGGGCGGGCGCTGGGCTACCATCGCAGCCATGACAAGCGCAAGCGACTGGCATTGGCATGCGCGGGCCTGGATGGCGCGCCGGCGCTGGGCCGCCACCGGCGAGCAACTGGCCCGCTGGATGGCCTCGCTCGAATCGGCGCCGGCCCTACCGAGCGCGCTCATTTTGCTGGGCGGCAGTGCCGGCTGGATGATGTCGCCGGACTTTCTGGCGCGTTTCAAGACGGTTTTGCTGGTCGACATCGACCCCTGGGCGCCGCGCCTGTTTGCGCTGCGCCACGGCGCCACTTTGCGCCGTCATGGGGTGCAACTGGACTTTTTGCGTGGCGACGTGCACGAACTGCTCGATCGGGCCCTGGCGGCCCAGCCCCAGGCTTGCGTGCTGTTTGACAATTTCCTGGGACTCGATTCCATCTACACCCGCAGCCTGGAGGTGACCGCCCGACGCATGCGCGGCATCCGCCAGCGCATGCGTGGCCGGCTCTGGGGCAGCGTGCACGACCGGCTCTCGGGCCCCGGCACCGCCGACTGGCGCCACGCCGACTGCTGGGCCCGCGACTGGAGCGCGCAGTCGGGCCAGGCGCTGCCGCAGCAGGACATGTTTGCCTCGGTGCAAGCCCAGGGCCATTGGCTGGACCATCACACCGAGCATGTGCTGCCCCCAGGCCTGAACACCCGCCTCATTGCCTGGCCCATCGTGCCCGGCCGCTGGCACTGGCTGGAGGCGGCGTGGGTGGATGCACGCTGACGAAGGCGCGTTGACTAAGGCGCCATGACTAAGGCGCCCTGACAGACAGGCCCTGAGCCCTTAAGGCGCTCAAGCGCCAGGCGACCTTGCCCTGCCTGGGCAGCAGCGGAGCGGTTGAAGGGCGGCTCTGGGCGCGATCGGTCTCAAGCGACCCAGCTGCCGTCCACGTCGCCCTTGAGAATGCCCACCAGCTCCACATCGGTCTCGCCCAGGCTGAGCAGTTCGTTCATCTTCGGCGCGCTGGACTTCTTGTCGACAAAGACCCAGGCCGGCTCGGGGGCCGGCAGTCCCACGATTTGCTTGAGCACGCCGATCGCATCTTGCAGATCGACCGCATTGTTGCTGTTGAAGTCGGCTGCAATCGTCTGGTAGGGGTTGAGGGTGGTCAGACCGACGATGGACTTGAGGATCTGGATCGCATCGGTCAGGTCGATCTTGCTGCGTGCATTGGCATCGACGACCAGCTTGGGGCTTAGGCTCAAGGGTGAGCTGGGGGGTTCAAACAACGCGGCGCCGCTGGTGTCGGTTTCAGCACCACTGGCCAGCGACACGGCCTTCATCGCGCGGCCGTTCCAGGTGCTGGCGCTGACCGACAGTTTGCTGGTCCAGCCCGGGGCCAGCGCGGCTGCCGAGTAGGACTCGCCGTTAAAGACGAAGGTCTCCACCTGGCTGACGGTGTCGGTGCCTTCTGTTGCCGACGCCACCGAAAATCGCTTGGTGGTGCTGTCCCAGCTAACGGTGTAGTCGCTGCGCGCGCCGCTGTAAATCGCGCTGTCCAGCCCCGCGCCGCCGACCAGGGTGTCCGATCCGATGCCGCCAAACAGGCTGTCGTTGCCGTCCGCGCCGACCAGCCGGTCAGCGCCGATCCCGCCTTCGAGATAGGCCGCGCTGCTACCGGCGGTGAGCGCGTCGCCCGCGCTGCCGCCGATGACCCGGCTGATGTTCTTGATGCCGCCGGTGTTGGTGGCGGTGCCAGGCAGATCGGGCTTGGTGGGCAGTTGGACCACCACGGGGCTCACGTAGGCCGAATAGTCCAGAAGATTGCCATCGCTGGGCAGGCCGCTGCTTGCGCCGCCGTCGAGCAGCGCGGCAGTGCCGCCTGCTTTGCTAAAGACAAAGCGGTCTTGGCCGGCGCCACCGATCACCTTCTCCAGCGCCGCCTTGCTCTGGGCCTGGACGCTGCTGGCCGACGAGCCGATGGCCACTGACAGGGTGTCGGTGGTGTCGAGCGTGTAGGTGATCTCGGTGGCTGCGATGCCGCTGAAATTGAGGGTGTCGCTGCCGCTGCTGGGGCTTTCGCTGGCGATCTCATTGAGCAGGGTTTTGACGAATTGATAAAAGTCGTCGTCCGCGCCGCCTTCGAGCCGGTTGCTGCCGGCGCCGCCGTTGAGCGTGTCCTGGCCCGCTTCGCCGTAGAGGCTGTCGTTGCCAGCCTGACCGAGCAGGGAGTCGTTACCTGCGCCGCCGCTCAGACCGTCATTGCCTTCGCCGCCGTCGAGGGTGTTGTTGCCCAATGAACCGATCAGGGTGTCGTTGCCCTTGCTGCCCACCGCGTTGTCAAACTCCAGTGCGGCGCCCAGGCCGGTTGCCTCGCCAGTGCTCAGGTTGACTTTCACGCCCGAGGTCGCCGGCCAGTTGCTGTAGTTCAGGGTGTCGCTGCCGGCGCCGCCGACCACCGTCATCGTCGAAGACAGGCCGGCGGCCAGGTTAACGGTGTCGTTGCCGGTGCCCAGCACCAGGCGCTCGACGTTGCTTGAAAACTCGAAACCCGGCCCGCCACTGCCAGCAAGGGTACCCGTGCTGCTGATCTCGGCGCTGATGGCGCTGGAGACCGCGCTGGCATCGACGGTGTCGTTGCCGCCGCCCGGGCCCTCGTTGATGAAGTCGCCGGTGGACTTGCTGTCGACGATGTAAAGGTCGTTCATGGCCGCGCCGGCCACGGTGTTTTTACCGGCACCGCCGGCCAGCACGTCGCTGCCGCCGCCGCTGCTCAAGCTGTCGTCACCACCCTTGCCGTAAAGAGCCGAGTTGCCAGTGAAGGTGGTCGCATTCAGGGTGTCGGCCGAATCGGAGCCGACCAGCAGAGCGCTCTCCACAGTGTTGATGGTCTCGGCCGCCAGAGCCAGGATGCGCAGATCGGCGTTGCTCAGCGTCATGTTGGCGCTGCCTGCAAAGCCCTCCATCACCGCCACCAGCTTGTCGTTGCCGCCGTCGCCGCTGTAGTTGCCGCCGCCCGAGGCTTCGGGGGTGGCTGCATAGTCGGCACCGCTTAAGGCCTTGTTGACCACCACCAGGGTGTCGTCGCCGTTGCCGCCTGCCACGGTGTCATTGCCAGCACCGCCCACCAACAGGTCGTTGCCGTCCTGGCCCTGCAGGTTGTCATGGCCGGCCTGGCCGTGGATCCAGTCGTTGCCAGCGCCGCCGCTCAGGCTGTCGTCCTCGTCACCACCAAACAGGAAGTCGGCTGCGCTGCCGCCAGTCAGCGTGTCCTTGCCCGCGCCGCCGTCCATGCGGTTGCTGGCGCTGCTGCCGCCGACCAGGCTGTCATTGCCGGCCTCGCCAAGCAGCGTATCGCCTTGCAGGCCGCCGATCAGGATGTCGTTGCCGTCGCGCCCGCGGATGGAGTCGTTACCCCCCACGCTGATGACATCACTGGGCAAGCTGCCG
>CANHBU010000308.1 GCA_947458345.1 Comamonadaceae bacterium | reverse complement strand
GTGGCGGACCACTGCTACGGTTGTACGGCCGGGCAGGGCAGCAGCTGCGGTGGCGCCCTGGAGGCCGGCGACCTGCAGACCGCATCCGACGCGGGGAAAACCTGATGGGCAGCCTGCCACGCGGGCTGCGTTGGCTGCGCTGGCTATTGCTCTTGCTGGCTCTCTTGGGCCTGTGGCTTGCTTACCGGCACTGGGACTTGGGCCAATGGCTTACCCTGGAGCGGCTCAAAGCCAGCCGAGACACCCTTGTCGGGCTTTATGCGAGCCAGCCGGTACAAACGGCGGTGGTCTTCTTTGCTGTCTACGTGCTGGCCGCCGCACTGTCGTTTCCCGGCGCCTCGATCCTGACCTTGGCGGCCGGCGCGATGTTCGGCTGGGCGTTTGGCCTTGTGCTGGTGTCGTTTGCCTCCAGCGTGGGGGCCTTGCTGGCTTTTTGGGTGTCTCGTTATTTGCTGCGCGACTTTATCGTGCGGCGCTTTGGCAAGCTGCTGCAGCCCATCAATGAGGGCTTGGCAAAAGACGGCACGTTTTACCTGCTGACGCTGCGCTTGGTGCCCTTGTTTCCGTTCTGGCTCATCAACTTGCTGATGGGACTGAGCACTTTGGGCGCTCGCAAGTTTTATGTGGTCAGCCAGATCGGCATGTTGGTCGGCACGGCGGTCTATGTCAATGCGGGAACCCAACTTGCGGCGATTGATTCGATGAGCGACGTGTTGTCAGCCGGTCTGCTCGGCAGCTTGGCGCTGCTGGGCGTGTTTCCGCTGGTGGCCAAGTTCGTCGTGGGCGCCCTGCAAAAGCGCAAGGTGTACGCCCGCTGGCCACGCCCGGCCCGCTTTGACCGCAATCTGGTGGTCATCGGTGCAGGGGCCGGTGGCTTGGTGTCGGCCTATATTGCCGCTGCTGTCAAAGCCAAGGTCACTCTGATCGAAGGCCACAAGATGGGGGGCGATTGCCTCAATTACGGCTGCGTGCCGAGCAAGGCGCTGATCCGTTCGGCCAAAGCCATCAAACAGGTGCGCCAGGCCCACACACTGGGCATACGACAAGCGCAGGGCGAGGTCGATTTTGCGGGTGTGATGCAGCGCGTGCACGAGGTGATCAAGGCGATCGAGCCCCACGACTCGATTGAGCGCTACACCCGCCTGGGTGTGGAGGTGCTGCAAGGCCATGCGCGCATCACCTCGCCCTGGGCGGTCGAGGTTCGACGGGCCGACGGTTCGGTGCAGACCCTGTCGACCCGCAGCATCGTCATTGCGGCCGGAGCCAGCCCCTTGGTGCCGCCTATTGCCGGCCTAGAGAACACGGGCTTTTTGACCAGTGACACGGTCTGGGGCTTGACCGACTTGCCCAAGCGCTTGCTCGTGCTGGGGGGAGGCCCGATCGGCTGCGAACTCGCGCAAAGCTTTGCCCGCCTGGGCAGCGAAGTCACCCAAGTCGAGATGGCGCCGCGCCTGATGATGCGGGAGGATCCCGAGGTCAGCGACTGGGTGTGCGCCTCGCTGCGATCCGATGGCGTCAAGGTCCTGGTCGGTCATCAGGCGGTTCGGGTGGAAGTGCGCGACGGCGAAAAGTGCCTGATCGTGCGCCAAGGCGGGGCAGAACTCGCGATCGCCTTCGACCAGTTGCTGTGTGCAGTGGGGCGCAGCCCTCGCGTCACGGGATATGGTTTGGAGGAGCTGGGCATTGCGCTGACGCCCCGAAAAACCATCGAAACCAACAGCTTCTTGCAGACCCTGTACCCCAATATCTACGCGGTCGGTGACGTGGCAGGACCCTTCCAGTTCACCCACACCGCTGCGCACCAGGCTTGGTATGCAGCGGTCAACGCGCTGTTTGGGCGATTCAAGCGTTTCAAAGCCGACTACAGCGTCATCCCTTGGGCAACCTTTACTGACCCCGAGGTCGCGCGGGTGGGTCTGTCCGAAACCGAGGCCCGTGAGCAAGGCGTGGCCTATGAACTCACGCGCTATGGCCTCGATGACTTGGATCGTGCGATCGTCGACGGCACGGCCCACGGTTTTGTCAAGGTGCTCACCGTGCCAGGCAAAGACAAAATTTTGGGCGTCACCATCGTCGGCGAACATGCGGGCGATCTCTTGGCCGAGTACGTGCTGGCGATGAAGCACGGTCTGGGTTTGAACAAGATTCTGGGCACGATTCACACCTACCCGACGATGTCCGAGGCCAACAAGTACGCCGCCGGCCAGTGGAAGAGGGCGCATGCGCCGCAGAGGCTTTTGAAGTGGGTGGAGCGCTACCATGCTTGGGAGCGAGCGTCGCGACCCTGACCCACCAGACGAGCTGGCCGTGGCGCGAGTCATTGCGATCCTTCCTAAAGGCTGCGGCCGCCATCGACCGCCAGTTCGGCTCCGGTCATGAAGGCGCTTTCCGGGCTAAGCAGGAACAGCACAAGATCGGCGACCTCGTCGGCTGAGCCCAGTCGCTTGATCGGCTGGGCCTGAGCCTGGATCAGGTTCTCCGCCTGGTCGCGCACCTTGAGCATATCGGTGTCGATCAGCCCGGGATGAACGCAATTGACCCGAATCTTCAAGTCCCCCAACTCGCGGGCCGCTGCTTTGGTCATGCCGCGCACCGCCCACTTGGTGCCAGAGTAGGCGAGGGTGTGCGCCACACCTCTGAGTCCAGCAGTCGATGAGATGTTCACAATGGAGCCGCCCTTTTCTCTCAGCGGCGCGATCATGGCCTTGATACCCAGAAAGGTCCCGAGCTGATTGACTCGAAAATGCTGCTCGAACTGTGCCAAGTCGGTGTTCTCGATTGAAGCGGGCGCAAAGATGCCGGCGTTGTTGACCAGCCCGGACAGGTGGCCGAGCGCCTGCGCCTGCGTGACCGCTTGAGCCCACTGTGCTTCATCGCTCACATCCAGGCGACAAAAACGCGCTGACGCACCGAGCTCTGCTGCCAGGGCTTGGCCCTGCTCCTCGAGGATATCGGTAATTAGAACCTTGCCTCCCTGAGCCACCAGTTTCCTGGCCTGCGCGGCCCCCATCCCGCGGGCGCCCCCGGTGATCAGGAATGTCTGCTGATCAAATCGAGCCATGGAGAAGGGTCCTGAGATTGCTTGTGAGCACCTTGCGCCCCAGGGTCTCGTTGATGTCAGCCAAAACCACACAGGCCCCTTCCTGGGCCAGGAGGCGGGCCGACGCCTCCCCCAATCGGCTGGCAGCTCCGGTGACCAAAGCGACCTTGCCTTCAACGCATCCTGCCATATGCCCTCCTTGCCTGATGAAATGGTGCTGTCGATCCCATCATTGAGCGGTTCTGGGAATCATGCTCATCAAATTGCGGGTGAAGCCACCGTCGACCACCAGATCGGCCCCATTGACGTAGGCGCTGCGATGGCTTGCCAGGAAAATCACCGCATCGGCCATATCTTGTGCGCGTCCGATGCGCCGCAGGGGAATGGAACTGCTGCGCAACTGCTCTTCACCGGGGCGGCTGTAGGCCGCTTCGGTCATCTGGGTCCAGGTCATGCCTGGACACACCGTATTGCTGCGAACACCCACAGGCCCCCATTCGATGGCCAATTGGCGTGACAGCAACAGCACACCGGCCTTGGAGATGGCATAG
>CANHBU010000307.1 GCA_947458345.1 Comamonadaceae bacterium | reverse complement strand
TGGGCGCTCAGGGCATCAAGATCATGTCCTCGGGCCGTCTCAACGGCATCGAGATCGCTCGCTGCGAGTGGTACCGCGAAGGCCGTGTGCCGCTGCACACCCTGCGCGCTGACATTGACTACGGCACCTCTGAAGCCAAGACCACTTACGGCGTGATTGGCGTCAAGGTCTGGGTCTACAAGGGCGACACGCTCGGTAGGGGCGAGGCCCCCGGTTTGAAGACCGAGGCCAATACCGAAGAAGAGCGCAAGCCGCGCGGCCCGCGTCGCGATGGCCGCCCTGGTGGTGGTGACCGTCCCGGCGCCCGCCGTGGCCCGCCCCGCACTGCCGATGGCAGCGACAAGCCGGCCGAAGCCACCGCCGGTGCCGACGCCCCGAAAACCACCGTTAAGCGCGTACGCAAAGCCGCGCCAGCTGCAGCAGCTGACGGTGCCAAGACCGAGTGATCGGTCTCATCACGGAGATAGAACATGCTGCAACCCGCTCGCAGAAAATACCGCAAAGAGCAAAAAGGCCGCAACACCGGGGTCGCCACTCGTGGCAACTCGGTGGCTTTCGGTGACTTTGGCCTCAAGTGCACCGACCGTGGTCGCCTGACCGCTCGCCAGATTGAGGCCGCACGCCGTGCGATCTCGCGTCATGTCAAGCGCGGTGGCCGCATTTGGATCCGCGTCTTTCCGGACAAGCCGATTTCGCAAAAGCCAGCCGAGGTCCGCATGGGCAACGGCAAGGGCAATCCGGAGTACTACGTGGCCGAAATCCAGCCCGGCAAGATTGTGTTCGAGATCGTGGGCGTGCCCGAAGAGCTCGCACGTGAGGCGTTTCGCCTGGCTTCGGCCAAGCTGCCGCTGCGCACCACCTTCGTCAGCCGCATGATCGGCCAGTAATTCAGGAGACGAACCATCATGAAAACTTCTGAATTGCGTCAAAAAGACGTCGATGGCCTGAAGGCTGAAGTCAAGGCGCTGCAAAAAGCCCACTTCAGTCTGCGCATGCAAAAAGCCACGCAGCAGCTCAGCGATGCGTCGCAGCTGCGCACGACCCGTCGTGCCATAGCCCGCGCCAAAACCATCTTGGCCGAGACCGTTGCCAAAGGAGCCGCCAAATGAGCGACAGCAAGAAACTCGTTCGCACCCTGATCGGCAAGGTCGTGAGCGACAAGCGCGCCAAGACCGTCACGGTACTGGTTGAGCGCCGCGTCAAACACGAGCTCTACGGCAAGATTGTGTCGATGTCGAGCAAGTACCACGCCCACGATGAAAAGGGCGAGTACCACCTTGGCGACATCATCGAAATCACCGAGAGCCGGCCGCTGTCGAAGACCAAGAACTGGGTCGTGACCAAGCTGGTGCAAAAAGCGGTCATGGTCTGAGACCGTTGACCGTCTTCATCGAGAGCCCACTTCGGTGGGCTTTTTTCATGGGCCCCAATCGCCCAGGGTCAGTCCGGTTCGCACCCTCGCAGCAGGGGCCTGGCGCGGGCCCGGCTGACTGAGCAAGGAGCCGCTGCGCCGGGTTTGCGCATCGCTTGGGCTTCGTCGATGGGCCGCTTGAGTGTCCGGCCGCTCTGCAGTGTTTGCGAAAACCGCTCACAATGCGCATCTGAAATTTTTTGTCCATCCTCTTAATTACTCAGGAGCTCACATGATCAAAGTCGGAGACAGCCTGCCGGGCGCCACCTTGATGGAATATTCGGAAGTCGAAGGCAATGGCTGCAGCATCGGCCCCAACCCCGTCGATGTTGCCAAGGCCACTGCAGGCAAAACCATTGCCTTGTTCGCCCTGCCTGGTGCCTTCACCCCCACCTGCTCGGCCAAGCATGTGCCCGGTTATGTGGAGAAGTTCAATGAACTGCAGGCCGCCGGCGTCGATGAGATCTGGTGCGTCAGCGTCAACGACGCTTTCGTGATGGGCGCTTGGGCGCGCGAACAAAAAACGGCGGGCAAGGTGCGCATGCTCGGCGACGGCAGCGCCGATTTTTCCAAGGCTGTGGGCCTGACCCTGGACCTGACCGCGCGCGGCATGGGTGTGCGCAGCAACCGCTACTCCATGCTCGTCAAGGACGGCAAGGTCGCCGCTCTTAATGTCGAAGGCCCAGGCAAATTCGAGGTCAGCGACGCGGCCACCATGCTGGCTCAGGCCAAGGGCTGAGTCTTCGCCGCGCTCCGATACCAAGCCGCCCGAGGGGCGGCTTTTTCATGGCTGAAAAACCTCGTCGCGCCCGCCGCTGGGGTGCTCGGCTGGTGGCAATCGACCCGCCTCAAGATCAAAGGTCGACCTTGAGGTAGTGGGCCCCGGGCAGGGGGTTGTGATAGTAGGGCGCCACTTCCTGGAAGCCTAGTTCCGCATACAGTTGGCGCGCCGCCTCCATGTCGTCGAGGGTGTCGAGCAGCACGCTGTGATAGCCGCCAGCGCGGGCGGCATCGAGTATGGCCTCGGCAAGTTGTCGACCCAGACCGAAACGGCGGAAGGGCTTGCGCACATACAGCCGCTTCATCTCTGCCGCGTTGGGGTAATCGGCGGTATCGAGCGGGCGCAACGCGCAGCAGCCTGCCACCTGGCCGTCTATCAAGGCCAGCAGCAGCGCCCCGCGCGGCGGCGCGTACTCGCCAGGCAGGCTGGCCAGCTCGGCATCGAAGCCTTGAAAGTCCAGATCGACGCCCAGTGCCGTGGCGTACTCCTGAAAGATTTCGCGCACGGCGTCCCATTGGAGGGGATCGCTTGGCGTGATGAATTCGATGTGGTTCATGTGCGGCCCGGTTGATGGTGGCCCTTGCAGGCCCCGTGGTGCTAGCGCTGCACTCGCCCTTCGCTAGCGCGCGTCAGAATGCGGGTGCCAGCGAAAACACCCAGGCGCTGGCGGCCACGCACAAGGCCATCGTGGCGGCGGCCAGCAGGCGCTGGCGCCAGTCGTCGCGCGATGCCTGCGTGGCCTGCTCCAGTGGTTTGTCGCCGTGGATCATGGCGCCCACGATGGCACGGCCCTTGAAGGTGTGCCAGATGATGGCCAGCAGGTGCAAGAGCACCAAGGCGATCAGCAGCAGCTTGCCAATTTCCTTGTGATAGAAGGTCGCTGCGTTGACGGTGGCGGCAGAGACCTTGTGCGCCAACGGCCCGGCAAAGGCGATCGCATCGTCGCTGACCAGGCCGCTGCCGACTTGCGCAAGCATGACCAAGACCAAGGCGATGACCGCCAATGAACCGAGTGCGCTGTGGCCGGTGTGCCACTCGGGCCGGCCGCGTCCGCGCAATTCGGCCAGCACAGCGGCCGGGTGCACGATGAAGTGGGTAAAGCGTGACCAGTGCCCGCCGATCAGCCCCCACAGCAGCCTGAACATCAGCAGGGCCAGCACCGCCTGGCCAAAGCGAAAATGCCAGACCATGGCCGAGCCGCCGATGTTGCCGCTGAGCACCAGTCCCACCACGCTAAGGGCCAGCGCCCAATGAAAGAGGCGGGTGGGCAGATCCCAGATCCGGGTGCGGTGCAGATGCTTGGCATAGAGGTTCACAACATGCTCCGTCGCAAGAGGTCGAGGATTGTTAAGCAATAGTTACCCAAGCTCGGCTTTTTGCACAGGGATGGGTGAGTGCCGCGCTGGAGTATTGGCGAGGC
>CANHBU010000306.1 GCA_947458345.1 Comamonadaceae bacterium | reverse complement strand
CTGGCTGTGCAGATCCTCTCGGCCTTGGGCATGATAGGACTGATCCTTGTGCAGCACGGCAAGGGTGCCGATATGGGCGCGGCCTTCGGTGGGGGCTCATCGGGCAGCCTGTTTGGCGCCACGGGCAGCGCCAACTTTTTGTCGCGCTCGACTTCTGTGCTGGCGGTGGTGTTTTTCGTCAGCACCTTGGCTCTGGCCTACTTTGGCACCGCGCAACCGCGCGCCAAGTCGAGCGTCCTCGAAGGCGCCGCCCCCGCCGCAGCCCAGCAAATTCCCGCTGGCGTGACGGCGCCCGAGAGCGCTGCCAGTGCACCGGCAGCCGCCACTGCACCGACCCCTGCGGCCAGCGCGCCGACCGGGGCTGCGCAAATCCCGGCCAAATAAATCGGGTGGCCTGCTTTTTAGCAGCGCTGGCCCACGAGAAACCCCTTGTTTTCGGGGTAAACTATTGCTCGCTTTGACGGGCAAGCCTCACGCCCTTTTGTGTATGGGTTGAAGCAGAAAAACAAGCGCGGACGTGGTGAAATTGGTAGACACGCTATCTTGAGGGGGTAGTGGCGAAAGCTGTGCGAGTTCGAGTCTCGCCGTCCGCACCAAGAATTGGGCAGTAGCGCATCGGGCATGCAAGCCTGGGGTCAGGTCTGAAGGACAGTCTCCGGGTGTTGTGCGGTCTGAGTGCGACCAAGGCGGCACGACACAATGAATCTCGACCAGTACCTTCCAGTCCTGTTGTTCATTCTGGTGGGGATCGCAGTCGGCGTCGTACCCCAAGTCCTGGGCCGGGTCTTTGGCCCCAATCGCCCAGACAGCGAAAAAAACTCCCCCTACGAATGCGGCTTCGAAGCTTTCGAAGATGCCCGCATGAAGTTCGATGTCCGCTACTACCTGGTGGCCATCCTTTTCATTCTTTTCGACCTGGAAATCGCCTTCCTCTTTCCTTGGGCGGTGGCTTTCAAGGACATCGGTTTGGTTGGTTTCTGGGCCATGATGGTCTTTCTGAGCATCTTGGTCGTGGGGTTCATCTACGAATGGAAAAAGGGCGCGCTCGACTGGGATTGAGCGGCCATGGGCTTGTTGCTTGCGCGGGCGCTCCATCGGCGCTGCGCTCTGCCAAAAAGGTAGCGTATGTCACTTGAAGGTGTGTTCAACGAGGGGTTCATGACCACCAGTTACGACTCGGTCGTCAACTGGGCCAAGACCGGCTCACTGTGGCCGATGACCTTCGGGCTGGCCTGCTGTGCGGTCGAAATGATGCACGCCGGTGCGGCGCGCTACGACATCGACCGCTTCGGCATGCTGTTTCGTCCCAGCCCGCGCCAGTCGGACCTGATGATCGTGGCCGGGACGCTGTGCAACAAGATGGGGCCGGCCCTGCGCAAGGTCTATGACCAGATGTCTGAGCCGCGCTGGGTGATCTCCATGGGCTCGTGCGCCAATGGCGGCGGTTACTACCACTACAGCTATTCGGTGGTGCGCGGGTGTGACCGGATCGTGCCGGTCGATGTTTACGTGCCCGGTTGCCCGCCGACCGCAGAAGCTTTGCTCTACGGCATCATCCAACTGCAGCAAAAGATCCGTCGCACCAACACCATCGCGAGGGCCTGAGATGAGCTTTAATCCCGTGCTCACTGGCGCTGCGCAAAGACCGTCCCCTCAGGCGCTGGCGCAGACTCTCGAACAGGTGCTGGGCGCCAAAGCCAAGCGCGTCTCGGTGGCTTTGGGCGAAGTGACCGTTGTGGTCAGTTCAGAGCACTATATCGAGGTGGCCGCCACGCTGCGCGATGAGCCGCGTTGCCGCTTCGAGCAAATGATGGACCTGTGCGGTGTCGACTTCAGCGACTACAAGGGCGGTCAGTACGATGGCCTGCGTTATGCCGCGGTGTTGCATCTGCTGTCGGTCAGCCTGAACCAGCGAGTGCGCCTGAAGGTGTTTTGCCCGGACGATGATTTTCCAGTGCTGCCTTCGGTGTGCAAGGTCTGGAATGCCGCCAACTGGTTTGAGCGCGAAGCCTTTGACCTGCTGGGCATCGTGTTCGAGGGGCACGACGATCTGCGGCGTATCTTGACTGACTACGGTTTTATCGGCCATCCGTTTCGCAAGGACTTTCCCACCACGGGTCATGTCGAAATGCGCTACGACCCGGAGCAAAAACGGGTGATCTATCAGCCGGTGACCATCGAGTTGCGCGAAGTCACGCCGCGCATCATCCGCGAAGACGGTTATGCAGGGCGGCCCTCGGGCGCTCAGGGTTGAGAGGCAGGACATGGCTGAGATCAAGAACTACACCCTCAATTTCGGGCCGCAGCACCCGGCCGCTCACGGCGTGCTGCGCTTGGTGCTCGAGCTCGACGGTGAGGTCATACAGCGCGCTGACCCGCATATCGGCCTGCTCCACCGGGCCACCGAGAAGCTCGCCGAGAGCCGGACCTACATTCAGTCGCTGCCGTACATGGACCGGCTCGACTACGTCTCCATGATGTGCAACGAGCATGCCTATTGCCTGGCGATTGAAAAGCTCATGGCCATCGAGGTGCCCGAGCGCGCCCAGTACATCCGTGTGATGTATGCCGAGATCACGCGCTTGCTCAATCACCTGCTCTGGCTGGGCTGCCACGGCTTCGATTGCGGTGCGATGAATATCCTCATCTACTGCTTTCGCGAGCGCGAGGCGCTGTTTGACATGTACGAGGCCGTCTCGGGCGCCCGCATGCACGCCGCATATTTCAGGCCCGGGGGCGTTTACCGTGACCTGCCCGACGCCATGCCCCAGTACAAGGCGAGCAAGATCCGCAACGCCAAGGCGATGGCCCAACTCAATGAGAACCGCCAGGGCTCGCTGCTGGACTTCATCGACGATTTCGTGCAGAAGTTTCCCAAGCTGGTCGACGAGTACGAAACCTTGCTGACGGACAACCGCATCTGGAAGCAGCGCACGGTGGGCGTGGGTGTGGTGAGTCCCGAGCGAGCGCTCAACCTGGGCTTTACCGGTGCGATGCTGCGCGGTTCGGGCATCGCCTGGGACCTGCGCAAGCAGCAGCCCTACGACGTCTATGACCGCCTGGACTTCGACATCCCGGTGGGCAAGACCGGCGATTGCTACGACCGCTATCTGGTGCGCATTGAAGAGATGCGGCAGTCCAATCACATCATCGCTCAGTGCGTGCAGTGGCTGCGCTCCAACCCGGGGCCGGTCATTACCGACGATCACAAGGTGGCCGCGCCAGCGCGTGAGGCGATGAAGGCCAATATGGAAGAGCTGATCCACCACTTCAAGCTCTTTACCGAAGGCTTTCATGTCCCCGAGGGCCAGGCCTATGCCGCTGTAGAGCACCCCAAGGGCGAGTTTGGCATCTACCTGATCAGCGATGGCGCCAACAAGCCCTACCGCCTCAAGATACGCCCCCCTGGGTTTGCCCATCTGGCTGCAATGGACGAAATGTCGCGTGGCCACATGATCGCCGACGCCGTTGCCGTGATCGGCACCATGGATATCGTGTTTGGAGAAATCGACCGATGAGCACCGCAGTTGTTTCAGAGGCAGCGCTGGCGCGGTTTGCGCGTGAAGTCGCCAAGTACCCGCCTGAGCAGAAGCAGTCGGCGGTGATGGCCTGCCT